>CAMKHH010000028.1 GCA_946412445.1 uncultured Eubacterium sp. | reverse complement strand
GGATATAACTGTATCATCTATTACGCTACATTAATGGGGATTGACAAGGGGTATTTTGAGGCGGCTACCATTGACGGAGCAAATCGGTGGCAGCGGATACGTAATGTCACGCTGCCCCACTTAAGACCAACAATTACAATTATGGTACTGCTGTCTCTGGGCAAAATTTTTTACTCGGATTTTGGTCTGTTTTATCAGGTTCCGATGAACAGCGGTCCGCTGATTGATGTGACAAATACGATAGATACATATGTATATCGGGGGATGATGAGTACAGGGAATATGGGGATGTCATCGGCAGCCGGATTTTACCAGTCGATTGTCGGATTTGTCCTGGTGCTGACAGTTAATCTGATTGTCCGTAAGGTAGATAAGGACAGTGCCTTGTTTTAAAATGAAAGGGGATGGACAGGTGATAGAAAAAGGGAAATCATTTCAAGTTGTCATTCACATTATTTTTATAATCCTATGCCTTAGCTGCCTGATTCCTTTTGTATTAATGATTGCTTCATCCTTTACTTCCGAAACATCATTAATAAGGGAGGGTTATTCCTTCTGGCCAAAAAAGATCAGTCTGGACGCCTACAGATATACACTGATGGATACAGGAGCATTTTTGAAGGGCTATGGAATATCCATAGTAGTCACAATAGTCGGGACTGCAATCAGTCTGATTATCATTACCTTATATGCGTATCCGTTGTCAAGAAAAGATTTGCCAGGAAGAAATATAATGGCATTTTTCCTTTTCTTTACCATGCTATTTAACGGGGGTCTGATTCCCAGCTATATGATGTGGACACAGACTCTGCATATAAAGAATTCCTATGCGGCATATATCTTTCCCAATCTGCTCATGCCGGCCTTCTATGTCATTATGATGCGGACCTATATGTCCAATTCCATACCGGATGAGATCATCGATGCTGCCAGGGTTGACGGGGCCGGAGAAACAAGAATTTTGATAAAGATTGTCGTGCCGATTGCCAAGCCTATTCTGGCAACACTTATTTTATTAACTGGTCTGGGTTATTGGAATGATTGGCTGAACGGACTTTATTATGTTACAGATGACAGGTTTTACAGTATTCAGGTATTGTTAAATCACATGCTTTTGGATTTACAGTTCCTGATGAGCAATGCCAGTCAGCTGGCAGGATCAGGAATGAGTGTGGGAATGCTGCCCACTATGGGAATTAAAATGTCGATGGCAGTTCTGGGGATATTGCCGATGCTGATTATTTACCCTGTGTTCCAGAAATATTTTGTACAGGGGATTGCCATCGGAGCGGTTAAAGGATGAGCGTATCCGGAAAACCATATACTGAAACTTAAGTTTATGAAACGGAGGAAAACATGGAGAACTTTACATTTCAATCAAAGATAGAATTAAATAATAAAGTAAAAATTCCGGTGATGGGTTTTGGCGTTGCGGAGATAGCAGAAGAGCTTAAGACGCAGGTGAAAATATTGAGCGAAGCGATAGAAGCCGGTTATAGAATGTTTGACACTGCACAGATCTATCGCTCGGAACGGGCTTTAGGAATAGCAATCAAAGAAAGTGGAATTCCACGGGAAGAGTTTTTTATCTCCACAAAAATATTTGAACAGCAAAGATACGAAAGAACGACGGAGTCAGTTTTTGAAAGCCTGAAAAAGATGGGTATTGATTATCTGGACCGTTTTGTACTGCACTGGCCGATTGCGGGCAGATATATACAATCCTACAAAGAGATGGAAAAGCTATATTACTCAGGAGTTATCAGGAGCTTAGGTGTTTCGAATTTCGAAATCTGGCACATAAAAAATCTGCTGCTTCATTCTGATGTGATACCGGTGACAAATCAGGTGGAATTTAATCCCAGCTATACCTGTGGCGAACAAAGAGAATTCTGTGAGAAACTGGGTATTCATATGGAAGCGTATACGCCGGTTGGCAGGGGCGGACGCTTTATGAAGACGGAACCGTTGGTTTCAATTGCGAAGAAGCATGGAAAATCCGTGCCGCAGATTATTTTGCGATGGGATATCCAGCACAACGTCATACCGGTTCCCAGGAGCTCCAAGAAGGTCCATATGGCAGAAAATGCCGATATCTTTGACTTTTCTCTTGGCCAGGATGAGATGACATTGATTGATGATATGAACCAGGACGACAGAAGGAATACCAATCCTTATACCACGGAATAGGAGGATAAGCAGATGGAGAAAATGACATTTAATACAAGGGTAAGTTTAAATAATGGTATCGAAATACCGCTGGTAGGGTATAGTACTGAGCTGGCAGGAAAGACAGCTTTTCATGATCTGACAAGAAAAGATATATTAAGAGAGGCAATAGAGGCCGGCTATCGCCGCTTTGAAGTAGTGGCAAGCGATGACTGTGAACGTGCTTTGGGAGAAGCAATCAGAGAGAGCGGGCTTCCCCGGGAAGAATTCTTCCTTTCCTGCAAGCCCCAGATAGCCGATGTAAGAGATTTTCGTTACTATTATGCCGTAGAGGAAACATTGGCCGAGCTGCAGATGGATTATGTAGATCTGTACTCTGTATATTGGCCCCAGGAAAAAGTATTCCGCGATAATCTGGATGACTGGCAGAGAAAGGCATGGGTGAGATTCCAGAATATTTATGATGAAGGAAAAGCGAAGGCCATTGGTTTATGCTATTTTCAGATTCCCCATATTGAAAAGATATTGCAGGATTCGGATACGAAGGTAATGCCGGCTGTAAATCAGGATCAGTTCCTGCCGTTGTTTTCAAATAAGGAACTGCGGGACTACTGTGCAGAGAAGGGTATCGTCTTTGGAGCTTTGAATGAAGAGGATGAAACAAAAATTCTAAAGAAGCCAAGGTATCGTGAATTTGATAATCTGGGAATAAAGCCGGCAGGGTTTTATGAAAAGAGCGGCCTGTTAAAAGAGATTGGCAAGAAGTACGGCAAGAGTATTACTCAGGTTATGAATCGTTGGATTCTTCAGCATGGGGCGCTTCTGACCATTAAGTCGATAGACCGGGATAAGATGGAGGAGGGAAAAAACATCTTTGACTTTGAACTGGACGATACAGAGATGGTGAAGATTGACGCTGTTAATCTGGACTATCGTTATGGATATGATCCGGAGCACATTGACTTTTAAAAGAGAGGAGGGAGCATGAAGTTTGCAATAGTGGGTGGCGGATGGAGGGCAGCGTTTTATCTCAGGGCTGCCCGGGCACTGAAAGACAGTCTGGAGCTTTGCTGTCTGGTGGAAGAAAATAAAGAGCAGGCAGAGAAGGTTCATAGGCGCTTTGGTATAACAACTGTGGCAGATATTGAAACAGCACTTGACTTTCAGCCGGATTTCTTTGTTCTCTGCCTGCCGGGTCATGCTATACCGGGAGTAATGTGCAGAATTTGGAAATATGGGACTCCGATACTGTCTGAGACCTGGATGTCGGATTCGCCGGAAAGCATGATAGAACTATATGAGAAAACTGACAAGGGAAGCAGGATTCAGATTTCCGAGCAGTACAAAAGCCAGCCGATGCATAGTGCAAGGCTTGCGGTAATTCAAAGTGGAATCCTGGGTAATGTACGGCAGGTGCAGGTATCCATAGGCCATGATTATCATGGAATTGCCCTGATACGTAAATACCTGGGAAAGCACTTTGAGACCTGTTGCATTGAAGGACGTAAATTCAGAATGAAATCTATACAAGGTCCGGGAAGGAATGGATGGCCGCAGCAGAAAAGCTGGTATCATGAAGAGCAGGAGTTATTTTCTGTCAACTATGGCGACAAGTGGGCACTTTATGATTTTACAGGGGAACAATATTTTTCCCCGATTCGTTGTTCCAGGATTCTTATCAGAGGTGAACAAGGTGAAATCGAACAGGAGGAGGTACGATATTTGACAGAGAACTATCCTGAACATCTTAAATTCACTCTAAAGAGAGAATACAGTGGCTGGAATAACAGTCTGGAGCGGCCCGGAACAACAGCTGTCAGTGGCAATGGGCAAATCTATTACCGCAGTCCCTTTGGGGCGGCAGGATTAAGCGACGAAGAATTAGCGGTCGCAGCTTCTCTTTGGAAAATGCAGGATTATCTGACAACAGGTGCACAAGGGTATTCGCTTGGGGAGGAATTACAGGATCAGTATCTTACCTTGCTGGCCCGGGAATCCATACAATCGGAGAAACCTGTGTATAGTCAAAACATGCCATGGAGTCAAAACGAGGAGGATGCATATGAAACAAAAAATTAAAGTTGGTATCGTCGGTGCCGGAGGTTGGGGATTTCAACACGCAAGAGCATTTACTGCCAGAAAAGATGTGGAGGTAATCGGAATTTTCGGCAGGAGTGAGGAAAGGACAAAAAAAAGAGCAGAAGAATTTCAGGTTCCGTATTATCTGGATTTGGATGAGATGCTGGACCAGGGGAAACCGGATCTTGTGGATGTGTGTCTTCCCGGTCAGAATACCTATGAGATATTACATGAATTATTGGAAGCAGGTTATCCGGTTATGACTGAAAAGCCCCTGACCTATGATCTGGAGAAGGGGAAAGAATTAATTCGGCTGGCCGAAGATAAAAATCTGTTTTTTGCAATTGATTTCAACCACAGCTGCAGCAAGGCGGTACAGATGGCTAAAAAGGATATTGAAGCAGGAAAGCTGGGCGAGGTCATCTTTGCCGAATGGCATTTTGCTCAATCGGGCAGCTTTGAGATTGCGCATCCTTATATGGACATCATTGAAGCTCAGTGCCATGGACTTGACCTGATTGAGTATCTGTGCGGACCGATAAGCAGCGTTTCAGCAGACATGACAGATATGACTGGAAAAGACAGCTATACGACCTTTTCACTTTCCCTGCGCTTTAAAGCCGGTGGGGTAGGAACCTTTCTTGGGTCCTTTGATGCGGAGGATGCTTATGACTGCGTACAGGAGCTCCGTATCAATGGTACAGCGGGTAATATAACCATAACGGATAATACCAGAGAATATATCTGCCAGGAAAGAGGACAGGAGACAGCCTGTGTCTGGAAACCGGGTATTTTTGATGATGAGAACAGCAGCTTCGGGAAAAACCTCGACCGGAATATAGACCAGACACTTCGTGCCCTTCGAAATGGTGAAATGCCACCCATCAGGGCGGAAAGGGGACTTCGGGCTCTGGAAGTGGCGTGGGCCGCCATAGAAGCGTTTGAGAAGGGAATCAGAGTAGAAATATAGCTGAGATATAGCCTTTACACACTTGACATAACTGCCTGAAGATGTTAGACTTGAGTCAAGTTAATAGTTGCAGAGAATGGGAGAAAGCACATCGGTCGGTTCGTATTTTGAACCGGCTGGATGTGCTTTTCTGTATGCCAAAGCATGCAAGGAAAGCTGCCGGTGGCAGGTTTTCTGTATGCCAAAGTATGCAAGGAAAGCTGCCGGTGGCAGGTTTTCTGTATAGCAAAGTATAATCAGGAACTGCCGGCGGCAATGTATTTGGAGGGAGCAGCATGTATGATATAGTGATTATCGGTGCAGGAATTATCGGCACATCAATTGCAAGGGAATTGTCAAGATACGAAGCAAAGATTCTGGTTCTTGAAAAGGACAACGATATAGCCAATGCTACAACAATGGCCAACAGTGCAGTTGTACATGCGGGATATGATCCGGTGCCGGGAACGAAAAAGGCAAAGCTCAATGTAAAGGGCAATCAGATGTATCCGCAGATATGTAAGGAACTGGATGTTCCTTTCAGAAAAGTAGGTTCAATCACACTTGCACTGACGGATGAAGATGTGAAAACACTAGATGAACTGGAGGAACAGGCACATGCCAATAATGTCCCGGTAAGACGGATTGGCAGGGAAGAGATTCTGGCAAGAGAACCAAATGTGAGTAAAGAAGTCAGAGAGGGTCTGTTTGCACCAACAGCAGGCATTGTAGGACCATGGGAGCTGGCAATTGCCTATATGGAAAATGCGGTACAAAACGGTGTGGAACTTGCGCTTAACAGTAAAGTGGAGAACATTGAAAAAAAGGATACCGGTTTTAAAATTACGACCAGTCAGGGGAGCTGTGAAGCGAAGGTAATCATTAACTGTTCAGGCACACACGCAGATGAATTAAATTCCATGATAGGCGGCGGAGCATACATCATAAAACCAAGGGCGGGACAATATTTTGTATTGGATAAGAGAGTGGGCAATCTGGTGAATTCCGTCATCTTTCCATGCCCGTCCAGAGAAGGAAAAGGTGTTCTGGTAGTGCCGACCGTACATGGAAATACGCTGCTGGGTCCCACTTCCACACAGATAAGGGACAGAGAAGGAGATGAAACCACGAAAGAAGGGCTTGATTTTGTGCGAAAACAAGTGGACCGGATTGTGGGAAACATTCCGTTTGATCAAGTGATTCGTTCTTTTGCCGGCGTAAGAGCTTCCTCGGACAGAGAGGACTTTATTATTGAAGAGGCGAAAGACTGTCCCGGATTTATAAATATCGCCGGAATTGATTCTCCCGGGCTGACCGCTGCGCCAGCCATTGCGTTGGAAGCAGAGCAGATGGTAAAGGGAATATTAAAGAATTTACTCCCAAACAAAAGTTTTAATCCAAATAGAAAAAGAGTGATTCGTTTTGAAGAGCTGTCTGTAGAAGAAAAAGAGAATCTTATCCGGGAAAACCCACAGTACGGTAATATTATCTGCAGGTGCGAGAAAATAACCGAGGGAGAAATTGTCGATGCGATTCACAGACCGGGAGGCGCCACTACGGTAAAAGGAATAAAAAAGAGAGTGCGGCCGGGAATGGGGAGATGCCAGGGAGGATTCTGTGAGCCAAAGGTTGTGGAGATTCTGGCCAGAGAAACAGGTAAGAGGATGGATGATATCTTATACAATGACCCCGGATCGAATATTCTGATTGGCAGGACAAAGGAGTGAAAATATGTTACAATATGATGTGATTGTAATCGGCGGAGGACCTGCAGGTCTGGCGGCAGGCATAGAGGCGTGGAAAGAAGGCGCCAAAAAGGTTTTACTGTTAGAACGGGATCGTGAGCTGGGAGGGATTTTACAGCAGTGCATACATAATGGATTTGGCCTGCATCATTTCGGGGAACAGCTGACAGGGCCGCAGTATGCACAGCGCTTTATCGATGAGTTTGAGGAACTGGGCATCGAGTATAAATTAAATACCATGGTTCTGGAAATCACGGAGAATAAAGATGTTCATGCGGTCAGCAAAGAAGAGGGCTACCAGATATATCATACAAAAGCAGTTATACTGGCGATGGGATGCAGGGAAAGGCCGAGAGGTGCAATTCATATTCCGGGAACCAGGCCGGCCGGCATTATGACAGCGGGTACTGCACAGAGATATATTAATATGGAAGGCTATATGCCAGGCAAGAAGGCAGTTATATTGGGCTCCGGGGATATCGGAATGATTATGGCGAGGCGCCTGACACTGGAAGGTGCTAAGGTGGAAGCTGTAGTGGAAATCATGCCTTTTTCCAGCGGACTAAATCGGAATATCGTCCAGTGTCTGCAGGATTTTGATATCCCTCTCCTGCTAAACCATACGATAACAGAAATCAAGGGAAAAACCCGTGTGGAAGGAGTTATCATTTCCGAAGTGGATAAAAACAGACAGCCCATACCTGGGACCGAAGTCAGCTATGACTGCGATACAGTGCTGCTGTCTGTAGGCCTGATTCCTGAGAATGAATTGTCCCGGGATTTAGGAGCCGGCATGGATGTACATACAAAAGGGCCCGTAGTCAATCAGGCTATGGAAACCACAATAGATGGTATTTTTGCCTGTGGAAATGTTCTTCATGTTCATGATCTGGTGGATTTTGTAACGGAGGAAAGCCAGAAAGCAGGAAAAAATGCAGCCATATATGTGCGGGGTGATACGAAAAATACCGGTAATGAAGTCCATACAAGAGCCGGCACGGGAATTGGCTATATCATTCCTCAAAGCATCAACTGTGAACAAATAGATGAAGATATAAAATTATTTATGAGGCCACGAGCAGTGTTCGAACGTGTGAAGCTGGTTGTCACAGCGGATGGAGAGGTCTTAAAGTCTGTAAAAAAACAGCGTATGACACCGGGAGAGATGGAGAATATTACGGTTGAAAAGTCTTTACTGTCGGGAAAAGAATATAAACTTTTAAGTGTGGATGTATTTGAGGGGGAATAGTATGGAAAAGAAGGAATTGATCTGCATAGTTTGTCCGAAAGGGTGCCATCTGGAGGTTACAGGTGATTCAGACGGCCTTCATGTCACCGGCAATGGATGCAGGCGGGGTGTTGTCTATGCAAAGAAGGAGCTGACAGAGCCTACAAGGGTTCTTACGACTACGGTGAAGGTGAAAGATGGTCTGTCAGACAGACTGGCCGTCGTAACGGATGGGGAGATTCCAAAAGAGTCCTTGATGGAGGCTATGCGTATTATAAATAAACTGGAGATTAAAGCACCTGTTAAATGCAATCAGGTGCTGATCAGAAATTTGCTGGAATCAGGAGTAAATCTGGTGGCTTCCAGGGGGATGGCTGAACTTTAACTATTTTAAAGTTGGAGGTGAGAGAGGTGGAAGCAATTAAGCAGAAAGTTTTACCTGCTATTTCTAATATGAAGGACTTTGAGAAATTTTTGCAGAGTCCTTATGAATTCTGCATTGTTATGGATTTCTATGTAGGTGAGCTTGCAGTGATTTCGGATATGGCGCAGAAGTATAGGAAGAAACTGATTGTCCATGTGGATCTTATAAAGGGATTAAGCAACGATGAATATGCAGTTGTATATCTGTGTCAGAATCTGAGGCTGGAGGGGATAATTTCCACCCACACCAATGCAATCCAGATGGCAAAGAAAAAGAAAAAAATTGCAATACAAAGGATATTTCTTATCGATCAGCAGTCTCTGGATAAAAGCTATCGCCTTATCGAAAACTCTATGCCGGATTACGTTGAGGTATTGCCTGGCCTGATGCCCGGAATCATAACGGAAATGAGAAACCGCATCGATATTCCTATCATAACGGGAGGTTTGATTGCGACACTGGAAGACATTTGCGCAGTTATAGAGGCCGGTGCAGTCTCTGTGACAACTTCCAGCAGAGAGCTATGGAAAGCAAATGACTGTTTAGACAAAAACATATAATAGGAGGAATAAACTTGTCAATTACGGATTTTTG
>CAMKHH010000027.1 GCA_946412445.1 uncultured Eubacterium sp. | reverse complement strand
GATATAATCAATACACTCCGATTCGTCCTCTGGTTCAAATCCGTGATAGGTTACACCAATTCCTTCTGTGATGTTCACATACTCCGGCTGCTGTTTCATTTCAAGAAACTCCTGTCCCTCCGGTTCCGCATTAAAGTCACCAGCCAGAATCACAGGCGCTTCGGGAAACAGCTTTGCTTCCTCCACCTTTTTAAATACCTGTCTTAATCCCAGAACTCTTGCCTGTACCCCCTGATGATCCAGATGAAGATTTAAAAGCCTGAATACTTCTCTTTCCTCCAGATCCTCAAACAGGGCTTCCGTGCATACCCGGGGGCAGGTGGACTGTTCGTCATATCTGCTTGCCGGTATATAGGGCTTGGGAGAAAGCCAGAAGGTTTCCATTGAAATGAGATTCATCCGATTCTTTTTATATGCGACAGCCACCTGTTCGTCCCTGAGCGTTTCGCTTCTCTCGCATCCCACAACGTAATAATCATCTAACACCTCCTTCAGCCACACAGCCACATGGGGAAGCACCTCCTGAAAGCAGATCAGATCCGGTTTCTCTGTCTGTATTTTTTTAAGAATCAATGGTTTACGATACCGGAAACTATTGCCCTTATCCTGATTAAAATCACATCTTATATTAAATGTAACAAGCTTCAGCATGTTATTCGTCCTCCTATATCCAGAGCCAGATTGGCTGACTCCATGCCTTTCTTCCACAGGAATCCTTACATGTCACACGCACGTATTCCTCATCGCCCTCCAGTGCAAAACTCCCTTCTGTCAGGCTTTCCATATCACTGTGCAGGTGTCCGCTCCGGTGAGGTGTCTGAAAGTAAATATCCTGACAGGGGGCACATGTTAATACCGCCTGTTGGCCCTCCACATAAAAATCCTCAATCAGAGGACCGCTGGAAGCAAAGAAACTGCCGTCCCTTAATGCCTGCAGGATACCCCTGTGGGTAAACTCCGCGGTTTTTACCATGACAAATCCACCCAGGCTATGTTCTTCCAAATCGTGTGCATCATCTGTGGCAAAACAGTGAATCCTGTTTCTCACAAAGAGGAAATGATCAAAATAGGTTTCTGAATTGCCATTATTTGTTTCGAATTCTGATCCATGATTATATATTTCCATCCCAATCAGACCTTGCAGATACTTGATATCCGCAGAATCCACCTTCGACCAGTAGGGATGCGCATACAATGTGACATTTCCATTCTGTCCGAAATACTCTATCATTCGCTCCGGTGTGCTTAAGACATTTCGCTTACGCTCCTGTAAAAAAGTATAGCCTTCCGGGATTTTGTTTGTTTCCGGCAGTCCCAGTCCAACCAGATGGTGGTCTTTTCTGCCAGGAAGCTCTATATCCAGCTCTGTACCCGGAAACACCAAAAAATCATCTCTGCAAAGCTCGGAATGTATCCCATATACCCAATGATCTGTGATTGCCAGAAAATCATATCCCCTGCTGTGGTAATGCTCTGCAACCTCTTTGGGGGTATTGATTCCATCCGACCAGGTAGAGTGCGTATGCAGGTTTCCTTTTTTATAACTTCCCTCTTTATACAGGGTTCTCTTTTCCATACGAATCCTCCTCATATAAGCTTAAGGCAAAGTATATCAGAAAATTATACCTGTCATAATGTACATAACTTTAAAAAAAACTGGAAATTTCTACGATTGCCCCCTTGCACTTGACATCTGAAAAAGGATTGCTTATTCTTGAAGCAGAAAATGTGAAAGTGGAGATACAACTATGAATGAAATGAAAACTGTCTATCAGGTACAGGGGAAGCTGTCAAAAGATTTTGTCGGCCAGATTTCCTATACCGTTTGCCTGGATGAGACCTATGAAGAGCTGGATATCGAATTTTCTTTTGGGCCCAGGACCTTTGCCCCTAAAGATATAACACCTGAATTGAAACAGGAGCTGATTGATTACTGTAAAAAAGAATATGACCTGGAGTTTGCTTCCCAGGAAGAGCTTGAGGATGCTATCTACGGCCAGATGAAAACAGAGATTCATACACTGGCAATGTTGAATGATGAATTCATCGGATGTATACACCGGCAGCTGACCACCAGACATATGCACTTTACTTCCGAAGCAGCTACGGAAGGCTGTATTCCACAGCCCACCATCGAAGGAGTTCTAAAGGTTACAATCCTGGCTTTTTCAGTGCTTCTTGACAACACGGATTACACCCTGACCGTACGGGTACGATAAGAGGAGGAACTCATCATGTATAAAAGACTGGAATTACATAATCATACCAACGAATCGGATGCTTCCTGCACCTGCCGTGAACTGGTGGAATTCATGGCCGCCGATCAGGTGGATGCTTTTGCTCTTACCGATCACAACACCATATCCGGGCATAAAAAAATCCAGGCAATCCTGGAAACGTCCGGTCTGCCTGTGTCTTTTATTCCAGGCATGGAATATACAACCTACTATGGCCACATTCTCTGCCTGAATCTAAGAGAATATGTTCCATGGGAAAATATCAATAAGCACAAACCGGAGCTGCTTTTCCAGGCTGCCCGTGCCAAGGGTGCGCTGGTTGGCATCGCTCACCCCTTTTCCTTTGGCTGGCCTTTTGCCCAGGGATGCCAGTTCGTAATGCATGTTACGGACTATTCCTGTTGTGATTTTATTGAAATTTTCAACAATCCGGAACCTCTTTCTGTAAATGAAAAGGCTCTGACACTCTGGGAATCCCTGGTACTTTCCGGTGAAAAGCTGTCTGCCACCTGTGGCATGGATTTACATGACCATAATCCCTTTGCCGGACATTATGCCACCTATATTGAGGGAAAAAAAACAGGGGATGTATGCCGGGAACTGACAGACGCCATCCATGCACAAAGAACCTGGGTATGCAAAGGTCCCTTGTTGGAAACACATATCGAAAATGGCAGCATTTATTTTTCGATACATCAGACAAAAAAAACGGGCTGCATACCTGCCCAGCCGGAAGAATACAGAATCACTCTGAAATCCGCTTCAGCGACCTTAACCTGCCGCCCCAAGGAACGGGTTCCGGTAACTGAATTTGGCAAGGATACCATAATCATTCCAAAGCTTTACGAAAAAGAAACCATATTGAAAAACCTTATGTGTGTAAGTCCAGCCATTTGCCTGTAGTACATCATTTAAGTTCATGAAGGCCAGTATTTCGTTCCCGATAGCTTAAGGGAGTCATACCTGTATTTTTCTTAAATACCCGGAAGAAATACTGGCTGTCTTCATACCCGATCCTATTTGCGATATCCACTACACTAAGCTCTGAATTTTCCAGCAGCTCCTTTGCTTTTTTAACCTTAAGCTCCGTAATGTAGTTCACAGCAGACCGTGAAGTTTCTGCCTTAAATATAGATGAAAAATAATTGGGACTCATGCCGTAACGCATTGCTAAATCATTGATTGCTATATTCTCACTGTAATGCTCCTGAATATACCGAACCGCCATCTGGATCTTGCTTCTTGCATCCATGTCATTCACAGTCTCTGTTCGGACGCACTCCATAATAATATCGGTAATGCGCTGTTGGATTTCGGAAGCCGACTGAATCTGATCCGGCAGATTGAAACTCATCAGCAGCTTTTCCATGCTGGAAGCTTTTCTTTCTTTTTTATCATAGTGCTGAAGAATCACATTTAAAATACGCACCCACATGATTCTCAGATAAGGTGTACCATACTTGCGCATCAGTTCTGCTGAAAAAATCTCCTCTAAAAGTTTTTTTACTTTTTGAAGTTCATTCTTCTCCAAATAGGAATCCAACAGGCGAATCTGGGAAGCAGGAAATCTCTGCTCACTGAAAATCCCGATATCTTCATAAAAATACACATTAGAATCTCCATAGATGATTCTCTGTTTCAACGCACCAAGAGCTTCTGAAGCTGATTTTCTTCCGAGCAAAAGGCCAGCTCTGCTCACTCCTAACGTCATATAGATGTTCATCCGCTTTTCCAGAACGGACCGCATCTCAAGGAAAATATGCTCCACTGCATTCCTGAGACTCTTTTTATCCTCCATAAAAAAAATGGCATACAATTGGTTATTATCTGAAAGGCTGTTCACAATCCGCTTTTCACAGGAAGCTTCCAGTTCCAGAAAAACATTCCGGACAGAAAACCGTATTAAATCATAATCTATCCGGTGGAATTTGACGGTATCATAGGTTTCTCCATTGATATGAATAACAGCCAGCATCATAAACATGTGACCGTAAGAGTTATCCGTATCTATTCCGCAGACTTCGCTCAAGCCTTTAAAATCCATAGATTCGTCTGAAGTATCAAAGAGCAGGGCATTGATTGCCTTTTCCTGACGGTACTCCTGCTTTTCCCGATTCATCCTCCCCTGCATCCACATAGCACTTCTGATCTGGGAGTCCCGCTCCATATCCTGATACAGCTTTTCAAATGTCTTTTTCAGTTCTTCATTGGACAGAGGTTTCAGCAGATATGCCTTTACCCCCAGCCGAATTGCGGTTTCTGCATAAGAAAACTCCGCATAGCCGCTTAAGACTACAAACTGCATGTTTTTCTGAAGCTTCTTTATCTCCTGAATCAGTGTAAGTCCGTCCATGTCCGGCATCCTTATATCCGTAATTACGATGTCAATCGGATGGCTTTTTACAGACTCCAGGGCCCATCTTCCGTTTTCCGCTTCAAATATCTCATCGGCATTGATTTCCAGATATTCAAGCCGAGCCCGCAATCCCTGACGGATTAATTCTTCATCGTCTACAATCAGCAGGTTATGTCTCATCTGCTTCACCTCCCTTAATGACGGGCAGACGAAGCGTAAACCGGCTGCCCTGATACGGCTTGCTTTCTATGAAAATTCCATATTGCTCACCACAGGACAATTTTATCCTCTGATTTACGTTCCGGATTCCTATGCTTTTATTCTTCTTTTTATCCGCTTTTGCACTGTTAATATAAGCCCTTAACTCTTCCACTCTCTGATTATCCATGCCCATCCCGTCATCCTCAATACAGATGCAGAGCATCCCCTCTCTTTCATAGGCGATAAGTTCAAGCGTTCCTGTACTGGTCAGCTCACCCAGACCATGTACAATCGCATTTTCCACAATCGGCTGCAGGATAAACCTGGGCAGGTAATACTTCTGGTCATCCACCTCAATATTATAAAAAACCTCAAAACGGTTTCCATATCTTATCTTCTGAATAAAGACATAATTTTTGATATGCGTCAGTTCTTGTTCCAGGGTTACACGCTCGCCATAATCCTTTCCCAGACTATACCGGAAAATCTCCCCTAATTTCTGGCACATATCACAAACTACAAATACCTGCTTCACTGCTGCTATAGAGCTGATTGTTTCCAGCGTATTATACAGAAAGTGGGGATTGATCTGCAGCTGCAGATTTCGAAGCTGCGTTTCCTTATTCTCCAGTTGCTGGATATAGTTTTTCTTAATCAGTTCATCCAGCTTCAGCAGCATATGCGTAAACTGGCGGTCCAGTTCTGCAACCTCATCTTTTCCTTCAATAGGCGCCTGGATGGTCAGATTTCCTGTTTCCGCTGTCCTAAACTTCTGGAGCAGAAGGGCAATCCGGGAAGAGAAGCCCCTGCTGTAAATATAGGAACAACCGATGATAATCAGAATCAGTGCTCCTACAAGCGGTAGAACCATCCACTGAATTTCGGCTCTTCTTCCCAGTACCTCCTTATTGTCAAAGAGAAACAGTAGTTTCATCCCATAGTTGTCCAGATCTTTTTGTTCCACTACGTAAGTGTTGACCGCCTGGAGGGAACCGCTCTTTGGATTTTTCTTACCATGCTGCTTCAGATATGCCCGAAGAACCGATTCGGTATCTCCGGCTGTGGAATATAGTATCTCCGAATCTTCGCTGTATACAATCACATCATAGGTTGCTTCACTCTCATCATTCAGAGGAGCCGGAGCAAATAATTTCGTCATATAGACATCCAGCTTTACAATTCCAAGCTGGGTCCTTGTAAGATTATCCGTATCCAGACTCTCTACCTTTTTTACAATCGACAAAAGGGGCTCTTCATTCCCTAAAACAAAGTAGGAAAACCACCCTTCCTCTAAAGCTTCTTCTTTGGGATACCATACTTCTCTCCCGGCCTCCTCTATCATAGAAGCCCGGTTTCCATATACCGGATTCTCTTTAACCATAGAATAAACCATACAGTTTCTGATCTCGCTGTTTTTTTCCAACAGCAGAGATTTTGTTACCTCTTCACTGATGGTTTCCCCTCTGGCATACGGATTTTGGCTTCTATCCGCCAGTGTGTTCAATATCATCGTATTATCAGAAATAAATCGCAGACTTTTCTGGTATTGCTCCAGCTTTTCCTCTATATTTTTCGTATATTGAGAGGTAATCTGTGCATGGTAATTCACCATCTCGTCCACTACCATGGTTTCCAGCTTTCTAAACAAAAAAGTACCGATAATCAGAATCGGTATCAGGCTGATCAGGAGCGAAAAGACGACCAGTTGTACGAATATGGGTTTTGAATGTATCAGTTTCATTCTTTTTTCTTCTCCAGGCATTCCAATTACATGGAATTTTTCATTTATTTTACCCCATTTTTATTTTAAAAGCAATAAAAGCCAGGAATCAATTCAACATCAATTCCTGGCTTTATTGTTATTTTTCAGATAAACAGGTTAACATTTGATTCCTCGGCAGCTCCAAGATAAGTTGCTACTCCTGCATACTCCACGCCCTCAAGCAATTCCTCCTTCGTAATTCCCATAATATCCATGGACATGGTGCAGGCAACCAGACGGATTCCGCTCTTCATTGCCTGCTTCATCAGTGCTTCCAGAGAATCCACATTTTTATCTTTCATAACTTTTTTCATCATGGCCGTCCCCATTCCACCCATATTCAGCCTGGACAGCTTCAGTTTCTTACTCCCTTTTGGCATCATGAAACCGAACATCTTATCCATAAAGGGCTTCTTCACAGAAGGAGCATCTGATTTTCTTAATGCATTCAAGCCCCAAAACGTAAAGAACATAGTAACAGGTTTCCCCATAGATGCAGCTCCATTTGCGATGATGAAAGAGGCAAGCACTTTATCCAGATCACCGCTGAACACAATAAGTGTCTTTCCCTGTTGCGTATCTACAACCTGCGTTTTTTTTTCCACATTACTGCTTTTTGTGCCCTTCTTAATAAACACAATATTTTCTTTGCCATGACGTTCTGTCTTCATCAGCGTGTTTCCAGTCTGACGGCACCAGCAGTCAATGTCTGCGGTAAATCCCATATCCGTAGCAGACACCTTCAGGATTTCACCTTCCTGCATCTGACTGATTGTCTCGTATACCTTTATAATAGGACCGGGACACTGTAAACCGCAGCAATCTAACACTTTAATTTCTCTGTCAGGTATGTAGTCCGGTTCTTCCTCCGATTCCTCCTTTTGTGCTGCCTTAAGAACGGTCCTTCCCTCGTCATAATGCATGGATTTATAAAACGCTGATCCACCGGCTAAGACGGCCACCTTATCAAAGCCATTCTGCCTTAAGATACGCTCTGCATTATAAGAACGTATTCCAACAGCACAGTATGGAATGATCAGTTTATTTCTGTCCAGTTCATCCAGCCTCCTGCGGAGCTGCCCCAACGGAATATGGCAGGAGCCCGGAATTGCAAATACCATCCGTTCTATATCCTCTGTTACATCCAGTATCGTATATTCCTGTTTTTTACTCTCGTCTGCCAGAAGCGCATCCACTTCATCCCATTCGATAAAACTTTCCAGACCGCACAAAATATTTTCAGCCACAAACCCCAGCATATTTACCGGATCTTTTGCGGAAGAGAACGGTGGTGCATACGCAAGTTCAAGTTCTGTCAGATCATGAATCGTTCCGCCCAGCCCCATAACCGCCGCCAATGTGTCAATTCGCTTATCCACGCCATCCTGACCGATCATCTGACCACCCAGAATTTTTCCATCTTTATCAAACAGCATCTTAAGTGTCAGTGAGGTTGCTCCCGGATAATACCCCGCATGGGATTTCTGATTGATCAGAGCTATGTAATAATCCTGATGTTTCACCT
The DNA here is from genome assembly GCA_946412445.1 of uncultured Eubacterium sp. Classification (GTDB taxonomy): domain Bacteria; phylum Bacillota; class Clostridia; order Lachnospirales; family Lachnospiraceae; genus Novisyntrophococcus. The sequence continues at coordinate 1,198 of CAMKHH010000027.1, read as the reverse complement.
TTCCCATAGCCTTTAACTGTTTTTCATTTAGTCCCACGCTGGCAGCATGCAGATCAAATACTTTTGCCACAGCTGTTCCCATGCTCCCCTTGTAAGTCTTCTTATCTCCGGCAAGATTGTCTGCAAGAATACGTGCCTGCTTATTAGCCGGCCCGGCAAGAGGTATCATGACTCTATCTTTGGTTACATAGTGTACCGTTTCAATAACATCCCCAACTGCATAAATACCGGGAATGGATGTCTGCAGATACTCATCTACAATCACGCCGCCCCGTTGGTTCAAAGCGATTCCCGCCTCCTTTGCCAGTTCACTGTTCGCACGTACACCGATGGATAAGAGAATCATATCTGCTTCTACAACCGCTTTGCTGGTGAGTTCGATTTTTGTAATATCGCCCTGATGATGAAAGGCTTTCACCCCATCTCCTAAAATCAGATTAACCTGATTGCTCTTCATATTTTCATGAATCAGGTTCGCCATCTCCGGATCAAAGGGTGCCATGACCTGATTTTGCATTTCAATTACCGTTACTTCAATTCCCTGTCCATGAAGGTTTTCTGCCATCTCAAGCCCGATAAAGCCACCGCCGATAATTGCTGCATGTCTTATCTTTTTTTCCTCAATATATGCCTTAATCCGATCTGTATCCGGTATACTCCACAATGTAAAAATATTATCTGCATCAATTCCCGGGATCGGTGGCTTAATTGGAGAAGAGCCTGTTGCTAAAACCAGATTGTCATAAGTTTCCTCATATATTTCTCCGGTTTTTTTATTCTTAACCTCTATCTTATTCTCTTCCGGTAAAATTTTTGTTACCTCACTGGATACCCGAACATCAATATTGAATTTATTCTTCATCGCCAGTGGTGTCTGTAATAAAAGTGCGTCTCTGCTCTTGATTACATCCCCGATATAATATGGAAGCCCACAGTTTGCGTAGGAAATATAATCGCCTCTTTCCAGCATAACAATCTGCATAGACTCATCTCTTCTGCGGAGTCTTGCCGCAGTGGTAGCCCCTCCTGCCACCCCACCAATAATCACCGTCTTTTTAGCCATATTCAAGCTCCTTCCCTGTCTCATCTGATATTTTAATTGTACCAGTTTTCTCCCGGGAAATTCTGTAACTGCGTCACATAACGGCGATTTCAGTACGATTTTAATCCATAATATAACCATGAAATGACTTGAGTA
>CAMKHH010000026.1 GCA_946412445.1 uncultured Eubacterium sp. | reverse complement strand
ACCGTTGATTCCGAAGCATGAAGCAGTTCGGTCAGCTCTGTCACTGTGATTGTCCTTTTCTTCTCCAGAAGATCTAAAACCATGTCATAACGCTTTTCTGTCAGCATAGCTCCTCCGCCTTATGATTCCTTTTTCTGCTTATATGATTCAATATCAGTCTCCAGAATAATCTTCCGAATGGGCAGTATGCTTCCAGGTGACACAGACAGCTCATCAATTCCCATGGCCAGAAACTCCTTTGTCAATTCCGGATCAGCCCCGAGTTCTCCGCATATACCGGCCCATATACCAGCTTTATGAGCATTTTCTATGACTATCCGGATCATTTTAAGTACTGCGGGATGATGGGGATTGTAAAAATCGTCAAGCTGTGGATTCTGACGGTCAATTGCCAAGGTATACTGCGTCAGATCATTGGTTCCTATACTGAAAAAATCCACAAGCTCTGCAAGCTCTTCGCTGATCATGACTGCTGCAGGTGTCTCGATCATAATCCCCTGCTGCGGCTGTCCATAGCTGATTCCCTGTTCACTCAGCTCCGCCTTTACTTCCTCTGCAATTTCTTTAATCTTCTGTACTTCCCAAACGGATGTGATCATCGGATACATAATCGCCAGATTTCCGTAGCCGCTTGCCCGAAACAATGCACGCAGCTGCGTTTTAAACAGCTCCGGACGGGTAAGGCAGATGCGGATTGCCCGATATCCCAAAGCCGGATTTTCCTCCGGCTTAAGTTCGAAATAGTCACATTGCTTATCTGCACCTATATCCAATGTACGGATAATTACTTTTTTACCCGCCATTGTTTCTGCCACAGTTTTATAAATCTGAAACTGCTCTTCCTCCGAAGGATACCGGTCATGGTTCAGATAGATAAACTCGCTTCGAAACAACCCAATTCCCCCGGCATCATTCTGGCGCACCAAAGCCAGGTCTTTGATGTCACCGATATTGGCATAAAGCATGATTTTCTTTCCATCGATTGTCACAGTTTCTTTATTTTTAAGTAGTTGCAGAAGTTCTTTTTTTTGCTTATCTTCCTCCTGAAGCTGCTTCATCTTTTCCAGTGTCTCTTCATCCGGATCGATGTAGATAACTCCATGAAATCCGTCAACAACCGCGGTCTTTCCATCCTCCATCTGCTCCACCGGGATACCGGTACCGATCAGTGCCGGAATTCCCATCGTCCGTGCCAGAATCGCTGTATGGGAATTGACAGACCCCCTGGCTGTAACAAATGACAACACCATGTCTTTATCTAATTGCACTGTCTCTGACGGTGCCAGATCATCGGCAATGATGATTGACGGCTCTTTCATGTCCGGAGCACCGCTTTTACGCCCTCCCAGTACAGAAAGAACACGTTCTGATATGTCTTTTACATCAGCAGCCCTCTCCCTCATGTAATCATCATCCATTGCAGCGAACATCTGAGAAAAGTTATCACTGGTAGCTGCCACCGCATACTCGGCGTTCACACTCTGGGTCCGAATAATATTTTCCACAGACTCGTTATAGTCACCATCGTCCAACATCATCTGATGAACCTGGAAAATTGCTGCATTAGCCTCACCGACTTCTAAAAGGGCTTTATCATACAGCCTCCCCAGCTGCCGGAATGCTTCTTCGCGCGCTTCTATATAACGCTTCGCCTCACTGTCCGTATCGGTGATCTTTTCACGTTTCACTTTCTGTTCACCCTTGCGGTATATGCAAAGTTTTCCGATTGCAATTCCACTGACAACTGCTTTTCCCTGATACTTCTCCATAGCTTCTCTCCTTAGAAAGTACAACGCCAAATAACTATAGGTTCTCCTTCATGAATTCCCGGATTCCATCAAAAGCAGCATCCTCATCGTCACCTTCAATGGTAAATGAAACCTCCTCACCGCTTTTTACTCCCAGTCCCATCAATCCGAATATCTTCTTGCAGTCTCCGCTTTTCTCACCCTTTGTCAGCTTAATGCTGCTGTTGAATTTCTTCGCTTCCGCCACCAGCATTCCGGCAGGGCGTGCATGGATTCCTTCGGGATCCGTTATCACATACTTGAATTCCTTCATCTCTTTTTTCCTTTTCACTTTTTATTTTTATTCTGCAATCTTTTTCTTAAATACGCCCAAAAGAACTGCACTCACCACGGTTCCAACTACTAACGCCACCAGATACATCAGGGCGTTCCCGACAACAGGCACAACAAATATTCCACCGTGAGGTGCCATAAGCGTACACTTAAACAACATAGAAAGTGCTCCTGCCACACCGGAACCGATCAGGCATGCCGGCAGAACGTGCAGCGGATCGGATGCCGCATAAGGAATCGCACCTTCGGTAATAAATGCCAGTCCCATAATGAAATTCATAGGTCCATTCTCCCGTTCCTCCTTATTAAACTTATTCTTAAATAATAAGGTTGCCAGTGCAATCGCGCAGGGCGGAGTCATACCGCCGACCATAACTGCTGCCATCACATCGTAATTTCCTGAAGCAATAGATGCTGTTCCAAAAACATAAGCCGCTTTGTTGAATGGGCCGCCCATATCGACCGCCATCATAGCGCCCAGCAGAGCTCCTAATACCAGTTTACTAGATCCACCCATTCCAGTCAATCCATTATTTAATGCGGTATTAATCCCGCCCATAATCGGTTCAACTACAAAATTCATAAGCAGCCCGATTCCCAGAATTCCAAGTACGGGATAGATAAGAACCGGTGCAATCTTTTCGATTGCCTGGGGAAGCTTTTCACATAGCTTCCGCAATGCAAGAACGAGATATCCTGCCGCAAATCCAACAACCAGAGCACCCAGGAATCCCGATTTACCCTGAGAAGCCATCATGCCTCCCACAAATCCCAGTGCCAAAGCCGGGCGGTCTCCGATTGCCATAGCGATAAATCCCGCCAGTACCGGAAACATGAAAGCGAATGCTGTTCCGCCGATACCTTTAAACAACTTTGCAACCGGCGTAATCGTACCGAAATTCGCACGGGCCTCGGCCGACAGAGAATTAATATCGATACTTAATCCGTCAATCAGGAAGGACAGTGCAATTAAAATACCGCCGCCAACCACGAATGGAAGCATATGAGACACCCCGTTCATCAGCTGGGTATAAACCTGATGTCCGATACTGCCGCTCTTTGCTGAAGAAACTGATGTACTGCCGTCTTTTCCTGTGGCCTTATAAATCGGAATGTCACCGGACAAAGCCTTCTCAACCAGAGCGCCGGCCTTACTTATTCCTTCCGAAACCGGTACTTCAATTAACCTTTTACCATTAAATCGCTCCATCGGAACCTGTGCGTCCGCCGCAACTATGATGCAGTCCGCCTCATCAATTTCGGCCTGTGTCAGAACATTTTTCGCTCCCCCGGAGCCACGTGTTTCCACCTTCACAAAGCAATTTTTCGCCTTGGCAGCTTTTTCGATTGCTTCTGCCGCCATATAAGTGTGGGCGATGCCAGTCGGGCAGGAAGTGACACCCAGAATCTTCTTCTGACCTTCCTCTTTTACTTCTGTCACCGCATCAGCCTTGTTCTCTTTTGTATCTGCATCATCGATAATCTTTAAAAATTCCTCTGCCGAGCCTGCATGGCGCAGTGCTTCTGCAAATTTCTCATCCATCATTAATACGGATAATTTGCTTAATACATCAAGGTGAATATTATCTTTTGTATTTGGCGCCGCAATTAAGAAGATCAGACTTACCGGTTCTCCATCCAGTGATTCAAAATCTACACCTTCCGGCACGACCATTGCCGCCAGCCCCGGACGGTCCACCGCATCACCTTTTCCGTGCGGGATTGCAATGCCTTCACCAACTCCGGTCGTACTCTCCTCTTCTCTGGCATATACCAGTCTGCGGTATGCTTCCTTATCATTGATCTTTCCTGACTGGACCATCAGCTCAACCATCTGGTCCAATGCTTCCTTCTTGCTATGAGGCGCTCCATTCAGATTAATACTTCTTTCGTCCAGTAAATCTGTAATTCTCATTCACATATCCTCCTTCATAATTTGATGATAGACACGTTCTACTTCGTTCCGCTCTGCCAGATATTCTGAAAATGCAGTTGCACTTCCGGCTGCCACTCCCATGTGAAATGCATGCTGATAGTTATGTTCCGACATCCAGCCGCTTAAGAATCCGGCAACCATAGAGTCACCTGCTCCGACCCCATTAATCAGTTTTCCCTTTGGTGCTGCCGCATCGTATACCTCGCCGTCAGCCGCAACAAGGATGGCTCCTTTTCCTCCCATGGATACCAGAACATTCTTAGCTCCCTGCTTCTGCAGCAGCTTTGCATAACGCACGATTTCCTCCCTTTCTGTAATCTGAACCCGAAAAATTTCCTCCAGTTCATGCTGGTTGGGCTTTATCAGAAAAGGATGGTACTCCAGTACATTGACCAGCAGATCTCCGGTCGCATCTACGGCTGTTAGAATCTCTTTCTCAGCCACCCGCTTCAGAATATCACGATAAATACTGTCTGGAATGGTCGCAGGTATGCTTCCGGCCAGTACCAGAACATCCCCGTCCTGTAATTGTTCCAGATTCTCCAGAAGTTCATGTACCTTCTCAACCGGAATAGAAGGTCCGCGTCCATTAATCTCTGTCCCTTCAATTGTACGCAGCTTTAAGTTAATCCTTGAATTCCCTTTGTCAATCCGGATAAAGCTGGCATTCACCCCGATTTCCTGGGCGTTTCGCCGAATTTCTTCGCCGATAAAACCGGCGATAAAGCCAAGTGCCGTACTTTCTACTCCCAGGTGCTTTAGCATAACAGAAACATTAATTCCTTTCCCTCCCGGATATAACTGTTCCGATGTGGTGCGGTTTGTCATGCCCAGCTGGAAATCATCGACTGCAACCACATAATCAAGAGACGGGTTAAAGGTTACCGTATAGACCATGTGTTTCCTCCTCTCATATTTGACCGTTTTTGATTGTAACCTAATTATAAATCTAATATCATTTAAATTCAATCATTTTCAATCAAATTAATTCACAAATTTACGATGCTTTTTTCGTGCAAATGTTATTAATTAATTTCCAAATCTATGATATACTTATTATTAAATAAACCTGAGGAAAAAATACCTGCGAATATGAGGAGACGGAACGTGAAAAAAATCAGCAAATACTTATATGCCTGTTTGCCATTTTTAATAATTATGGGAATTGTCCTTCTGGTACCGAATATCATCGTTTTCTTTATGATGATTTATCATATGGCTCTGGACTTCGGTCAGGGCACCGATGCGGCACTTAATGCCTACATGAACAATCTGAATTTAATTTCTGTTATTATGTATACCTGTGCGCTGATTCCTGCGGCATTATGGTATTATCACGCATTTTTCAAAAAAAGAAAAAAGGAACTGAAAACCAGCAGCTTTGCTCCCTCTTCCATAGTACCTGTCGGCTTTCTGGCTCTTGGAGTGAGCCATTCCATGAGTCTGTTATTTATCCTGCTTGCGGTTTTTATGCCGCACTCGGTTGACAGTTATAATGATCTGATAGAAAATTCCGGAATGCTCACCTACTCGGTTTTATGGATCTTTTCCACCCTGATACTGCCTCCTGTTGTAGAAGAACTGACCTTTCGGGGACTCACTATGAACTTATTCCGGAAAGCCGGAGCATCCTATGTTCTCGCAAACTTTTTACAGGCACTTCTGTTCGGAATCTTTCACATGAATCTGGTTCAGGGAATTTATGCCTTTTTACTGGGGCTTTTAATGGGATATTTAGTACAGAAGTATCATTCACTGCTGGCCAGTATGACCTTCCATGCCTTCTTTAACTTCTTCGGCACATTCCTGATGGATCTGGAAGATAAGTACTTTAATAACTATCTGAGCTTTCTTACAATGCTGATGGGAATTCTGCTCACCGGATTCTGTCTTTACGTAATCAGCAGGCATAAGCCTTCCGTGAGAGAACATGGGAACTCCGGACTGCGGCAGACACCTTATGATGACTTTCATGTCTAAATGACTTATTCAAGAAAGCAGGAGGCTGCCACAGAATGAAAATTTCTAATCATTTTGTGGCAGCCTCCTGTCTATTCGCTTCGATATCTCTTTACTGCAGCAGCTCTTTCGCCATATCCTCCAGCTTCTTCAGGTCCTCTTCTCCGGCGGAAGACCTGATGGACACTGATGTTTCGCAGATTTCCACGTTCTTCATGCCTTCTATATATGTCCGCATCAATTTACCTGCTGCGGGAGCCCAGGAGCCATTTTCAAGGAGAGCAACCTTACGCTTTTGATAATTCTTCACCTCCAGATGGTAGAGGAAGTCCTCCATGCAGGGAAACAGATGTCCATCATAGGTAACAGATGCCAAAACCAGCTTATCATAGCGAAACGCATCAGCCACTGCCTGAGATATATCATCCCTGGTCAAATCACAGAATACCACCCGGCCGGCTCCCTGCTCTTTTAACATATCCCCAAGTTTCCGGGCCGCATCTGCGGTATTCCCATAGATTGACGCACAGGCAATCAGAACACCCTTATCCTCAGGCTCATAACTGCTCCAGGTATCATATTTTTCCATATAATACTCCAGGTTTTCATCCAGCACCGGACCATGTAAAGAACAGATTTTCCGAATATCCAGAGTTTTCGCCTTCTTTAAGAGATTCTGCACCTGCATTCCAAATCTTCCAACAATATTGATATAATATCTTCTGGCTTCATCCGTCCAGTCTTCTTCTATATCTAAAGTACTGAATTTTCCAAACGCATCGGCAGTAAACAGAATCTTCTCAGACTGCTCATAAGTAACCATTACCTCCGGCCAGTGAACCATAGGTGCCATGAAAAACTGCAAGGTATGTGTTCCCAGCTCCAGTGTATCCTTTTCTTTCACCACAATGCCCCGATTGGAAAAATCCATGTGGAAAAATTGTGTCAGCATCGTAAAAACCTTTGCATTCGATACAATCTTCATCTCGGGATATTTTTCTGTAAGATTCTTGACATTTGCTCCGTGATCCGGTTCCATATGGGAGATTACCAGATAGTCCGGAGCCCGCCCGTCTAAAACCTCTTCCAAATTCCTGATCCACTCGTATGTAGCCCTTTTATCCACGGTATCCATAATTGCAATCTTTTCATCAAATATTACATAAGAATTGTATGAAATACCATTCGGTGTTTTATATTGACCTTCAAATAAGTCCAAGGTCTTATCATCCACACCTACATATTGGACCGCATCGGAAATCTTTATCTTTTTCATAAATGTATACCCTTTCTTTCATTAAGCAGCAATTTCAAAATACCTTGACTTTTTGAACCTGGTATCATTATATAACACCTGACTTTATACTTCCAGCTTTTAATTAAATACATTTTCTCTATAAGAAACCTGCCACTGGCAGCTTTTCTTGCATACTTTGGTATATAAGGCAAACAGGACGGCTACATCACCGCCCGATGTATCCGCCCTGTTATACCAGGTTTACTCCATATACATAATGACACTTTTGTCAGGTTATCCTCTCAGGCCCTCCGTAGATGATGTATCCATCTTATTGGTCCCCGCCTCTCTTTTACGTTTCGTAATCAGACCGCCGATACGTCCTGTCTCTTTTGCTGTCAGTGTCTTCCATCCGCTGTCCAACACCTTGTCAAGTAATCCCAGTTCTCTGGCAATCTCATATTTCATGACTTCTTCAGAGGTCAGATTATTCAGGTCAATCTTTTTTTCCTTTTTGGTGCTCAAAAAAGTCACACTCCTTTCTTTAACTATCTAGGAGTGTGACCAGATTATGAAGATTTATACTGAACTGTTACGATTTTGTACCCTTTCTTATTTGGGAATAATAATTGCCGCAAGAATATAAGCGATAATTCCGGAGCCCGCACCCAATACGCTTATAAGTACCCATGCCAGCCGTATAAGTGTAGGGTCAATGTTGAAATATTCGGCGATTCCTCCGCATACTCCGCATAGCATATAATTTGTTGAAGAACGATATAATCTTTTATTTTCATTCATAATATTACTTCCTTTCTCTCCTGTTATGCTTGCTTAAATTGTACATCAATTTGTCCGACGCCGCAATCTGCATGGATTAATTTCGAACCTGTTCCTATCGTAAATTCTTTTCCCATGCCCGAAAAATGATCGCTTCCAAATTGAATCTGCCCGATTCCACAGTCACCTTCCATCCGATACTCGGACTGACTTCCTTCTATAGTAACGGTTACCTGCCCGGCTCCGCAGTCTAATTCCAGTTCCGTACAGGTCAGATCTGATAACTCAATCTGTCCGGCTCCAACAGAGCAGTCGACTTCCAAAGCATTCAGCGATTTGCTTACAGCAAGGCGGCCTCCTCCGATTTCCGCTGAAAATTCATTGGAATTCAGGGTGTCAATTTCCACCTCGCCTCCTCCTACGTCAATGGATACTTCATCAAAATGTGTATCCTTTGGTATAAAAACTGTAATCTCAGAACCTTTTGCAGTATTATGGGTTTCATCTATAATATATAGTGTATTATCTACACTTTCCGCTGTATATTTAGAAGCATTCAGGCGTTTGGCTGAAACTCTGATTTCGGTTCCTTCATAGGCTTTCAGGACGACACTGCTGTATTTTACATCAATATCCAGATCATATATGTCTGTAAATACTGCTTCCCGTGAATCCGAAGCATTTCTGTCACTGCCTCTATTATTCCACGATCCCCGCCAGTTATCCCAATCGTCCCAGTCATCCCAATCCCATCCATAAAACATATGTCCACCGGCTCTTCCCGTTGTGATATCTTTGGGATTAAATCCGAGGGCAAATCCGATAATTAAGCAGCAGATTCCAATAGCCAGAGCAATTCCGCTGATGATCAATAACACCTTTTTCCATGTTTTCAATGCGTTTCACCTCCTTCATCTCTTCCTCGTCCGTGGTGAAATACCCTGGACAAAAAATTGACAATTGCGCGAAAGGCTTTCGGCAAAATTTTAAATAGAAGCCATGCAAAGAAGAGAATCAGTAGTAATCCGACTGCCAGCAGGATAAAACCGCCCCCTACAGCCACAAGCCCTGATCCGGGAGATGTTGCCATAATTACAGCACCTTTTATAATCCCTGCAATTCCTCCTATGGCCACTGCAAATCCGGAAATCAGCAATGCGGCTATGGCCCCCAGCACTCCGGCCAACGTCCCAACTGCTCCTGCACCGACTCCAAAAACAACCGGCCCCAGAATTATCACTGCAAGAATGATGAGAAACCATCCACCCACTCCGCGACGTTTATGTCCCTGGTAGTTCTGCTTGTCACTTTGATA
>CAMKHH010000025.1 GCA_946412445.1 uncultured Eubacterium sp. | reverse complement strand
CGGCAGATTATAATAAAACCCTTGGAAACCTTGCGGGTATCTCAGATTCGACAGCCTCAGGACAACAGCCCTACACCGGAGATGAGCTGGAATCCTCCATGATGATTTTTGCGGGCATACCGGATAAGAAATTGAATCTTTTGTTAAAAAGCCTGCGTGATAAAAAAGTACAGCTCCCATATAAAGCAATCCTCACTCCTACCAACAGCAGCTGGACTCCTTTGGAATGCTTCGAAGAACTGGTTCTTGAACATAAAGCCATGAATCCTGAGAAATAATAGCACACATACGCTATAATAAGGAGAGAGGCAAGCAAAACGCTTATCTCTCTTTTTTTTCATTTTCGGTTCTTTTTTCAGAAAAAAGAAGATGCAGATTACTGTGACGATGCAGGGAATTTAATTCTTCAAAGATAAAGTGCCAGCTCTCTTCATAATTCTCCGCTACCGCAAAATCCAAGCTGGAGAGATACTTGATAAATTCTTCCGGATCGCTGCCATATGTGGCATCGAACCGGTCCGCATATTCCATCTTTTCCTCATCGCTCAGGTTTCCATCGATGTTGTGCAGGACATGCTCCATATTTCTGGAAAAGTAATAAACCGCATATGGAAGTGTACCGATTATATCTGCGGAATAGAGCCGCTGCAAAACAGAAGTTTTTCTTTCATTTCTTTCAATTGTCGCTTGTGGATTCGATGAGATAATCCGGTCCTCCTCATAGCACAGTTTCTTCACATCTCCTTCCACCACGTGTTCATCTGTTATAAATGCACCATCTGTATCAATCAGATGAACAACTTTTAGAATATCACTCTTCCGAAAACCATAGCGTTTCATCTCAGCCTTGATGTGCTCATGCACTGTTTTTATCGCATTTGCACTGTTTGTTTTCCGATCCGTTGTCATATCTCCATGCACGACATGAAAGTGCACTTCTTTATCATGAAAGATTTCTTTTAAAACCGGGCTTAATGTATCTTCATCTGTAGGTCCTTCCACGATAAAAAGAATGACCTTTTTAGTCTTCCCGTCCATCCCGGACCACCTTTCCGACACGCCGGAAGGCGCGGCCAATTTCCACGGTATCTGTTTCCGCGTACACCTCTTCTTTCTGACCGCCTAACGTAATGCACCGCAGATAACTGTCACGCAGATTTTTATTTGTCTTTGCATTCTGCAGACGCATGTAACGTTTCTTCGGATTCGTGGTGGAAAAGATGACGCTGGATTTATGAAGCATCTCTAAAGCGCGAAGATTATGGGATGTAAAGATAAGCTGTCCCTTTGCACTTTTATCAAAGACAGAAATCAGTTCTCCCAACAGGTATTCATAGATACCTGAATCCAGCTCATCAATAACCAGGCACATCGAAGGATCATTATACACACATCAATGCATTCAGGATGGAAATGATTTTAACAATTCCTTCTGATTCATATTTAAGCGGTATCACCACCTCTCCCCGCCTGGAAATCAGCTGAATTCTGTGTCCTGCCTCGCCACTTTCCAAAAGCTGCTCTCCAAAGTCATGTACTCCTATGAAAAGTCCCGGAATCAACGTCTGCAGTACAACATTCATTTCATCTATTATTTGCAAGAGCATATCAAAATGCTTCTGGCTCATCAAAGAAGGTTCATCCAGACGTACCGGCAGACTTCCTTTCACAATTGTGTCTCCTGTATCAATACGGAATGCAAAGGGAAGCAGATAATCCATACTGATATTCCCCGCATGTGCACTGGATATCACAAACAGGTTTAGACTGGCATATCGATTCAGGATACGGATAACATAAGCATACTCTGTGGATGCCTCTTCCGGCGCCGATAACAATACACTCCTGCTCTCCTCGCTGAATATAAAAGACTTATGCTCTTTTTGTGCTAATTTATATGCCACGCCAAAGTTAATCCGATTTTCCTCTTCATGATTTACGATAGAATTATAACGATAGTTTGGAGTGAATTTCACCTGTAAATCATTCAGTTCAAAATGAAGCAGGTTTTTTTTCTTTTCAAATTTTCCATCTCTCCACACAGCCGAGCTTAAGGTTTCCTGTGCTATTTCGAACTTATTGCCCTCTATACGATTTAATACAACCGAATATTCGGCCTTAGATTGATCCCCATGTGAGGAAATAGCGAATGATACAAGGATGGAGCAGCTATTCATCTCTTTCGAAATATACTGGACTGTTTCTTCAGGCAGTGCCCCCCCCATAAGCAGCTTCTGAATAATGGCCATTGCCTCTATCACTGCCGTTTTTCCGGAGCCATTTTGCCCATAGATTCCCAGAATGTCTGACTTTTTTGAAAAGAGGCCGCCATTGATTACAGACGGCATTTCCAGCAGGCCATACTCCGTGTTCTTGAATCCCTTTAACTCAATAGAAGATATGCGGACCAGAAAATCTTTCATGCAGGCACCTCTCTTTCCTGATATTAGGATGTCCTGATTTAATTACGTTATCCCAGCATAGCCAACAGTTATTTAATGTCGCCTATACTAGAGCGATAGTATCAATTAGATTCAGTTCCTCATTCGTAAATGATGTGTTTCTTAATGCCCCAATATTATCCAGAATTTGCGAAGGCTTAGAGGCTCCAATCAGAACACTTGTTACAATTCCATCACGAAGAATCCAGCCAAGCGCCATCTCCGCCAGTGTCTGTCCCCGGTTTTCTGCTATTTCATTGAGTTTTTGTATCTGACCCAAGCGTTCCTGTGTCAGAGAAGATGCATTCAGAAAACGTCCGTCTGCCTTGATTCGGCTGTCCTCCGGAATGCCGCCTAAATAGCGGTCTGTCAGCATTCCCTGTGCCAGAGGACTGAATGAAATAATTCCTTTTTTCAGTTTTTCGGCAGTTTCTTTCAGCCCATTCTTCTCAATCGTCCGGTCAAAGATAGAGTAGCGATTCTGGTTGATGATAAACGGACAATGCAGTTCCTCCAGTATACGTGTTGCCTTTTCCAATGTTTCTCCATCATAATTTGAAAGACCGGCATATAGTGCCTTTCCACCTGTAACAGCCTGTGCAAGTGCACCCATGGATTCCTCCAGTGGAGTCTCGGGATCCATGCGATGATGATAAAAGATGTCTACGTAATCCAGTCCCATACGCTGTAAGCTTTGGTCCAGACTTGCCAGTAGATATTTCCGGCTTCCCCAGTTTCCATAAGGGCCTTCCCACATATCATAACCGGCCTTTGTACTGATAATCAGTTCATCACGATAAGACCCGAAATTTTCTTTCAATATAATACCCAGGTTCTTTTCAGCACTGCCCGGCGCAGGGCCATAATTATTGGCCAGGTCAAAGTGGGTAATTCCATTGTCAAATGCAGTAAAGCAAAGCTGCTTCATATTCTCATAGGAAGCGGTATCGCCGAAATTGTGCCAGAATCCCAAGGAAACGGCCGGTAATTGAAGTCCGCTGTTTCCGCAGCGGGTGTATTTCATATCTTGATAACGTGTTGATGATGCCTGATACATATTTTTTTCCTCCTTCACATCTGGGCGGTTACCATATCGTAGTATTTCCCCTTTTGTTTCATCAATTCATTGTGTGTTCCCAGCTCCGCAATTCCCTTATCCGATATATAGAGAATCTTATCACAGTTTTTAATTGTGGAGAGCCGGTGCGCCACAGCAAAGGTCGTTCTTCCTTCCATCAGGCGGTCAAGCCCTTCCTGCACCAGCCTTTCTGTCTTTGTATCGATGGATGATGTCGCTTCATCCAGAATCAGTATTTTGGGATCCCGGATCAGAGTTCTGGCAAATGCAATTAACTGCTTTTGTCCCTGTGACAGAATACTTCCCTTTTCTTCAACCATTGTCTCATATCCATGTTCCATATCGCGAATAAATTCATCTGCGTGAACTGCCTTACAAGCTTCCTCAATCTCTTCCTGGGTGGCATCCAGCCGTCCGTATCTGACATTGTCAGCTATGGTTCCTGAGAAGATAAACCCGTCCTGCTGCATCACCCCCATCTGACTTCGAAGAGAGTGCATTGTTACATCACGAAGATCGTGTCCGTCTATTCTCACGCATCCTCCTGTGACATCGTAGAATCTGGACAGAAGGTTTACAATCGTGGATTTTCCGGCTCCGGTGGGTCCCACAAGTGCGATGCTCTCTCCCGCATTTACATGAAGATTCATATGCTCCAGAATATTAAATCCTTCCTCATACGCAAATGTGATATCTTCAAAGTCCACATCTCCGGTAATCGGAGGAAGTTCCTTAGCGTCCTCTGCATCTGTCAGATAAATCGGCTCATCAATAATCTCAAAGATACGCTCCAGATAAGACATCGTATTCAGCAGTTGATTGTAGAGGTTTGCTATGTTGATAATCGGCTGCCACATCCTCCAGGCATAGTCCCCCATAACCAGTATGACTCCGAAGCTGATTGCAGGACGCAGCCATGCGACACCTGCCAGATACATAAAAGCAATTGCTGTAACTGCTGTTAAGTCTACCATATTTGGAGTCCAATATGCAAGCCGGACTGCATGCATCACCGACTCATAATTACTGCGATTTAATTCATCAAAGATTTCTTCATTCTCACCCTGTCTTACGAAGTTCTGTGAAATCGCAACTCCGTTGATACTTTCCTGAAGATACGCATTCATGTTGGAGCCTTTATTGCTGACGTCCTGCCATGCCCTTCGCTGCCTGGGCTTTAGCTTCGAAAGCCCAAAGACCAGAACCGGCACCCCTGCAAATATAATCAGGGTTAATTTTACACTGGTCGTAAACATAAAGGCCAGAATAAACAGGATGTTAAAAATCTCAAGCACAAAGTTAATCATGCCGTTAGAAAGCATATCGGAAACATTATTGACATAATTGATGACACGTACCAGAATCTTCCCGTGTGGTCTCTCATCATAGTATGTAAACGGCAGCTCCTGAAGCTTTCGGAATAAATCCATTCGTATATCGAATATGATATCCTGCCCCACCCTGGTCATAATTCTCGCACGTATCACAGCCAGTGTAACACTGACAGCCACGATAGCTGCAACCGCAGCTGCCAGAAGCAAAAGCTGTCTTACATCGCCGTTCGGAATTGTATTGTCCACGGCATATCCGATGATTTTAGCAGGTATCAGTGAAAAGACAGATGAAACGGCGGAAAAGAGAAGTGCCTGAAGCATAGCATTTTTTCTCTTCCTGATATATACAAAGGTTCTCTTCAGATGTCCGATGTTAAACTCTTCTTCGAGTTGTTCATCCTGATCAAATCTGTTTCTGTCAGCCATGATTCGTCACCTCCATTTCTTCATATTGCGTATGTATGTCTTCCTCCAGGGAACTGATTCCTCTCTGTAGCAGATAAATATCCGTATAATAACCATGTTTTGCAAGTAATTCTTTATGGGTTCCGACTTCCGCAACATGACCATTATTCAATATAATAATCTTATCAGCCTTCATTGCAGAAAAGTATCTCTGTGCTATGATAATCTTTGTTGCCCTTTCCGGCATCCTGACAAGGTTATCCCGGATCTCGCTCTCTGTATTCATATCCACGGCAGATGTTGTATCATCCAATATTAGTATAGAAGGCCTCACGGCAATGGCACGGGCCAGGGCAAGACGCTGTTTCTGTCCGCCTGACAGTCCGGTACCCCGCTCACCCACCATCGTATCAAATCCGTTTTGCATACGCCACACAAAATCAGCTCTCGCAAGACGGGCAAATCTTTCAATCTGGTTCGTGGGAAGCATGCTGTTCCCAAATGAGATATTCCGGTTAATCGTATCTGAGAACAGAAAGACATCCTGATTCGCAATCCCGATATTTTTCCGAAGCACTTTCAGATCATAATCCCTCACATCCACATCATCAATCAGAACAGCCCCATCCGTCACATCGATAAAACGATTGATACAGTTGATTAAAGTTGTCTTTCCCGAACCTGTGGGCCCCATTACCGCAACAGTTTCTCCTGGCATAATCGTCAGGTTGACATGCTCAAGCACATCTGTATGTTCCAGTTTTACACTTACATCCCGAAACTCAATCTTACCCTCAAGCTCATCTTTTTCAACAAGCTCTCCGCTTTTATTCTTTACGGATGGTTCCGCCTCATGCAATTCGATCAGCTTGTCAACAGATGCCAGAAACCGCTGGGTATCGTTGACCAGAATTCCTAAGTTTCTCATCGGTGCGGCAAGTGTCCAGCACAGACTGTTAAATGCCAAAAAGGTTCCTGCAGTGATTCTTCCATTCATAAGAAAGATGCCGCCCAGCACCAGCACAACAATTGGAAGTGCCTGGGAGAATCCTTCTATTGCGGGATAAAACCTGAGCCATACGAAGGATGCCTTAATATTTGCCTCCTTGTAATCTGTGTTCTTCTCAACAAACTTTTCTTCTTCAAATCCTTCCCTGGCAAAGGCTTTGATGACCCGATTCGCCTCTATATTTTCCTGTGCGTTGCTGTTAAGCTTTGAGAGCTTCTCTCTAAGCGCCATATAATATGGTCTTGCGGTTCTTGAAAACTTAAATGTCACAAAAAAAATCATCGGAGTAAATACCATGAGTGCCAGTGTCAACAGCACATCTTTTGACATCATATAGATAGTTGTGGCCAGATACAAGGTAAAGGCCTCCAGAAAGCCTCTGAATAAGGTTACAATCCCATGCTTTCCCATCTCGGCATCCGATGTAAGTCTTGTCATCAGATCTCCGGTTTCGTTTCTTTTGTAGAATCCACGATCCAGATTCTGAAGCCTGTGAAACATCTGCTTCTTAAAGTCGTACAGGAATCTCTGCCCACATTCCTCTATTCCGACAATGGCATATCTCCATACGAATGTTCGCACGGCCATAAACATAACCATTAAAAGCAAAAGCTTTATAAGTTTATCAATCAGTTCCTGTATATTCCCCTTATTCTGTGGAATCTTCATTACGACCTGATCTACAATCATCTGTGTGATCAATGGATTGATCAGCTGCATAACAATTGGAATCAGGATTACTGCCACCAGGAAAATGTATCGTTTCCTGTAAGCTTTCATCTGAGACCAGAGCCATTTCGTCTGACGCATGAATCCTTACCTCCTCCTTACAATTACATCCTGTTTTATGTCGGTTCTTTTTACTCTAGCAGAAAGAAGATTGAATTACCATTGATAAAGCGTGCACTTCCATGTATAATTGAGGATATAAGTAACGAATCTTGGAGGTAATCAGGAAAACCAGCTCATGAAAGAATACTTGTACTCATTAACTTCAAAGCGAAAACTTAATGACGGAAATTACGTCACATATATGAAGGGTGTGCTGCATCCGGACCGGACTATGAAAGACCATGATTTTATATATATGCTGGAAGGTGAGTGGGAAATATGGATGGATCAAAAACCCTATCTTATGAAGGCGGGGGATGTCCTTATGTTAAGAGCGGGAGTTCATCACTTTAGTAAAGAGCTTTGTCTTCCGGGTACGAAAATTATGTTTCTGCATATTAAGGAAGAAGAATCCTGCGGTCTGGCCTCCTTCCCCCCACTGATTTCCTGTGGTCATGCCCCGCAGATTAAAGATCTGTTCTCTTCCCTCATTTCCCTACACCATAACAGGAGCACATATGTGACAGACTCCGAAATAACGGCTTCCCTGAATCTTTTATTATGTCAACTGTTTCGTATTGCTGAGGACAGCCGGGATATCGAAAAATATTCAGTTGTTTCAGAAGCAGTCAAAATCATGGAATCCAGACCGGAATACTTCTATTCACTAAGTGAGATTACGGATTTACTTAACGTTTCGGTGAAAACTTTAAATAAGAAATTTCATGAGGTTTTTGATATGTCTGCTTACCAGTATCAGATGGATTTGAAGTTGAAAGCGGTGCATTCCTTTCTTACACAACATCCGGACGAAAAGCTGAAAACCGCTGCACAGAATTTTGGATTTTATGATGAATTCTACTTAAGTAAGATGTATAAGAAAAAATATGGAATCTCTCCTTCGGCTGCACGGACACCGCTTTGATAAGTGCCCGTGCATATGGAAAGAGTGAGGTTTTGAACTACTGAAGATTCAATTTCTTTGTCATGATATATTTTGTCACGAGAAAGCTCGCTATTATAGCAATCAATGACAGAATCAGATTCACAAGCATCGTTGTGTCCAGCATCTGCAGGCCTCTTACCTGTACTTCCACTGCATCCGCCGAATAAGTTGTTGTGGTTGCGAAAGCCTTATATCCGGTGATTCCAAGTGTAATAATCATAATAATCTGCTGAACGATATAGATTCCGGCGAATGCCCCAACCGCTCCCAAAAGCTTATGTCCGGAAAACAGATTTCCCAATGCTACCGAAACATACATTTCAAGTATATACACAACTGGTGACAAAACAATCGTGATCAAAACTAACCATGCACTAAGTGCTGCTTCCCCATTAAACAGATATTTGATACTTTCCTTAACTACACTTGTCAGTTCTCTAAGCATCTCTCCATCTGCAGCTATTATGAAAATTGCCGCTATGACGATTATAATATCAAGAACCTCCCATATAAGTCCCACGAGTCCCTTGGATATGATTATCTGCTGTGAAGTTACAGGCAGCGTATTAGTCAGATATCCCTGATCTGTAAAGACATTTTTGTAAAAACGAAAGCCTATAAAAATGACTGTAAATATTGCTGCAGTACAAATTACCATAACACTTAAGAATAAAAACAGCCCCGCTATGACAGAACTTCCCTCCAGTCCACCGCTTACTGCAAAAAATATTCTTGTAATAACCGCGAAAATAAGGACAATTGCATGGATGACCATAAGGCTCCTGGATGTTGCCTTCCACTCATATTTAAATAACTTTTTTAGCATCTGAACACCTCCCTGAACAGTGCATCCACTGATTTCCCCTGTTTTACACGAATGTCATCTACTGCTGTCTGCATACGGATTTGTCCATCCTTTATGAAAATCACTTCATCCAAAATGTTTTCCACATCCGATATCAGATGGGTTGAGATAAGTATCGTTGCATTTTCATCATAATTATTGATAATGGTATCTAAGATATAATCTCTGGCCGCCGGATCAACACCTGCAATTGGCTCATCCAGGCAGTATAGCTTTGCTCTTCTGCTCATAACCAATATTAACTGTACTTTTTCCCTTGTTCCTTTGGACAAAGTTTTAATTCTTTCTGTCGGATCAATTGATAAGCGCTTCAGCATATCCATCGCGCGGGTTCTGTCAAAATCCGCATAAAAATCTTCAAAAAAATCCAGTGTATCTGAAACCTTCTGGTTCTCATCCAGATATGTG
>CAMKHH010000024.1 GCA_946412445.1 uncultured Eubacterium sp. | reverse complement strand
GATTTTACCGTGTGGCGGTTAAGCAGCATGAAGAGAACGAACGACTGATAGAAGCACTGAAGTAGATTTGGAGGCGGAATATGGCAAAGGCGATTATGATTCAGGGTACCATGTCGAATGCAGGGAAAAGTCTGATAGCGGCAGGATTGTGCAGGATTTTTAAACAGGACGGATACCGGGTGGCTCCATTTAAGTCCCAGAATATGGCCTTAAATTCCTACATTACGAAAGAAGGCCTGGAGATGGGACGGGCACAGGTGATGCAGGCAGAAGCAGCAGGAATAGAGCCTGCAGTGAACATGAATCCCATTCTTTTAAAACCTACCAATGATACAGGTTCCCAGGTTATTGTAGGCGGGGAAGTGATTGGAAACATGAGCGCACGGGATTACTTCAAGTATAAGCCGCAGCTCTTTCCTGCGGTTATGAAAGCCTATCAGGAGCTTTCTGACGCATATGATATCATTGTAATAGAAGGAGCCGGAAGTCCGGCAGAGATTAATCTTAAGGCGGATGATATTGTAAACATGGGCATGGCAAAACGTGCCAAAGCACCCGTGCTTTTAGTAGGAGATATAGACAGAGGGGGAGTATTTGCCCAGCTGATAGGCACGGTCATGCTCCTGGAGGAGGACGAGAAAGATCTGGTTAAGGGATTGATTATTAATAAATTCCGAGGAGATAAGAGTATATTGGATCCCGGTGTTGCCATGCTCGAGGAACGATCCGGCAAGCCGGTAGTGGGTGTGGCCCCTTATCTGAACATAGAGGTTGAGGATGAGGACAGTCTGACTGAGCGGTTTGACGGAAATCAGGAAGTTGATTTAATTGACATCGCAGTAATCCGGGTTCCCAGGATTTCCAATTTTACCGACTTTAATCCATTCGAACGTATGCCGGGGGTCTCACTTCGTTATGTAAGCAGAGTAAACGAATTGAAGAATCCGGATATGCTCATTCTGCCCGGCACGAAAAATACCATGGAGGATTTACTCTGGATGCGGCAAAACGGACTTGAAGCTGCAATTTTGAAAAAAGCCGCATCGGACACTCTGATTTTCGGTGTATGCGGCGGATATCAGATGCTGGGGGAGACGCTGTCGGATCCTATGGGAGTGGAAGCCGGAGGAACGATACATGGCATGGGCCTGCTTCCGGTGGACACAGTATTTGCGGATGATAAAACAAGGACACGGGTACACGGGACTTTTGAAGGCGTTCAGGGCCTGCTTTCCAAGTTAAATGGGATAGAACTGGAAGGGTACGAGATTCACATGGGGATTTCCACATTGAAGGATGGGGCGAAACCTCTGACACGAATTACAGATATGTCTGCCGGTGTTCATGAGGCAAAAGAAGATGGAGCCTGGACGGGTAATGTCTATGGTTCTTACGTTCACAGTATCTTTGATAAGGAAGAAGTTGCCGAGCGGATTGTACAGGCAATCGGCGAGAGAAAAGGAATTGACACGACCCAAATGACAGGTGTGGATTATCAGACTTTTAAGGAGACACAGTATGATCTGCTGGCTGCCGGTCTGCGGGAACATCTGGATATGAAACGTATCTATGAGATACTTGAGGAGGGAGTCTTGGGATGAAGATAGAATTGGAGAATGTTAGACCCATGGACATTGAAAAACGCAGTTTTGAGATTATTACAGAAGAGTTGGGGACAAGAAAGCTGGATAAGGATACGGAGCTGATTATCAAGCGCTGTATCCATACGAGTGCCGATTTTGACTATGCAGACAGCCTTTGCTTTTCAGAAGGAGTAGTGCCAAAAGCTTTGCGCGCACTGGAACATGGTGCCTGTATCGTGACGGATACGCAGATGGCCAAATCCGGAATTAATAAAAAAGCACTGGCGCGTCTGGGCGGAGAGGTCTTCTGCTTTATGTCCGATGAGGATGTGGCTGCAAAGGCGAAAGAATTGGGGACCACCAGGGCGCATATCTGTATGGATAAGGCAATGGAATTAAATCGTCCCGTAATCTTTGCCATAGGAAATGCTCCGACAGCTCTTGTGCGCCTGTATGAACTGATTGAGGAAGGAAGACTGAACCCTGAGCTTGTCATCGGCGTTCCGGTTGGCTTTGTCAATGTGGTGCAGTCTAAGGAACTGATTATGGAAACGGATATTCCTTATATTGTGGCCAGAGGCAGAAAGGGTGGCAGCAATATCGCCGCATGTATCGTAAACGCTCTTTTATACATGTTGAATAATGACAGAGGGTAACATATCGCTGTTTTAAATTGCATACATTTTCAAATAAGAAAATGTGGATGGAAAATAATGTATAGTTATGAGCAGATGTTAACAGAGCTGGAATTACTTAAAAACACATATCCGAATTTAATGATTTTGCAGGAGGCGGGCACATCACTTGACGGAAGAAAGATTATGGAGGTGATTGTTGGAAATCCGGACACTTCCCGTCATATTCTGATTCAGTCAACGATTCATGGGCGGGAATATATGAATACACGCTTAGCTATGACACAGCTGGGAGAAATCTTAAGAAAGTATACATATGCTACCTATCATGGAATTCCTTATGAATGTTTATTTGAGCAGGTCTGTTTTCATATTCTGCCCATGACAAATCCGGATGGAGTGACAATCAGTCAGCTTGGACTTAAGGGTATCAGAAATTCTTCTTTAAAATCTATTCTGGAGAACTGCAGGCAGAATGATCTCGGAAGGGTAGATGATGAAATAAGTGCTGACATGTATTGGAAAAGATGGAAAGCAAATGCCAGAGGTGTAGACCTGAATCGCAATTTTAACAGCGGATGGAAGGCATATCAGGGCTCCGTACGGCCCTCTTTTGAACGCTATAAGGGAGAATGTCCGGAATCAGAGCCGGAGGTACAGACAATCTTAAAAGTGGCGGAAAACAACCCCACCGTCTGCACCATTTCTTACCATTCTTCAGGAGAAGTGATTTACTGGGACTATGGAAGCACAGAAGAGATACTGGAAGCCGACAGGCAGCTGGCCAAACTTGTTTCCCATATAATCGGTTACAGCATGGAATCTTCGGTACAAAGCGCGCAGGATGCCGCTGGATGCAGCGATTATTTTGTGCTGGAAAAAAATATTCCCTCGGTAACTATCGAAAATGGAAAGGCAGATTGTCCGTTGCCCATGGAGGAGTTTGGTCCGATTTGGAAAGCCAATGATAATTTATGGCCGGCATTGGCTGAATTTATGATGCGGGATGTATAGATATTTAAAAATAAATATGTACGCTATAAGAAAAATGAGAGGAAGAGATTGATATCGTTGCACTTGGTATATTGAATATAAATTGGTGCATACTAAAAGGAAAAGCATGGAGGCCGGATTTATGGAGAAATCAGGTAAAGCACCAAATATTACATCTAAAGTAACTAAGCTTCCCTCATCCTGCAAATCTGTCATGGAACACATGGAGGATGAATTGAAAAGGGAAGACGAGGAAGAAAACAGGAATATGGAGACTAGCTGTGAGTTTCAGGTAGCAGATCTGCCTGAGTCATGTGAAAGAAAAATCCATGAGTTTGAACGGGAACTAAACAAGCAAGGGTACTGGAATGTCGCTCTTGTGGCATATCAGATGAAGAACCATGAATAGCAACACCTTTGGAATATAAGGGACAGAGTCCAGCCTGTGCAAGCTTGCTTGCTAAGGGGCTGGACTCTGTTCTTTGCGCATGGCTGAAATAGAGGTCCACTTTAATGCGAATGAGAAGCTTTTTTCATATTGTCCGAATGTATAGCCTCTTTCACATGTGACAGGAAAAGACTACGGACATCTTTGTATTCACCCAGCCCCTTGAGGATACATGTGACAGGAAATCCTGCGGCTTCAAACTGGCTGCGCCAGGAATCCGGATCATCGCTGGCCATATCATTTGTGGCATGATCTCCGGCAACAATCATAAACGGGGCCAGAATCACCCGTCTGGGATTATATTCCTTTACCATATGCAGCAGGCTGTCCATGCTGGGATATGCCTCCACGGTTCCAAGAAAAATATTCGAATATCCTTTGTCCTTTAAGGTATAATCCAGGGCTGCGTAGATGGCATTTGCATAGTGGGTCGTTCCATGACCCATCATGACAAGAACCTCATCTTCTTTCAAGGCCGGGAATTCATGCACAATCGCTTCAATCAGGAGATTATTATCTTCGAGACTGGTGAGCAATGGTGTTCCAAAGTGAATCGTGGAAAACCTGGGTGCAAAAGAGAGGGATTCCTCGGTCATAATATCGTTCTCAATTCCATTGATGACATGTGTGGGCTGAACAATTACATCCGTGATGCCATCGGCGGCCATCCGTTCGAAGGCTTCTTTTACATTATCATAATGGATACCGTCCCTCTTTTTGACCTTCGCCAGTATCATCTTACTGGTCCAGGCCCGGTAAACCCGGTAATCAGGATAAGAATCGGCGATGTCCTGCTCAATTGCATCTATCGTAACCTTACGGGTTTCATCATAACTGGTACCAAAGCTGACGACCAGAATCGCTTTTTTCGCTTCTGTACTGCTGGAAACAGGCCCTGGGGTTCCTGTGCCTGCAAATGGAAGATTCTCTATATATTGTTCCAGACAGGCCAGATTGTGCGGAACAGGCAAATTCGTTTTTAAGATACCCTTTTGACAGAGACTGTCAAAAAGCAAAAGTGCAGCCGGAGGCTCAAGATTCGTCTGCGCCAGGGCTGTCCGATTGGAGAAAACCTCCGTGGGTGTTCCGTGCATCAAAACATTCCCATCTTTGAGCAGTACAATTTCGTCAGCCCACTCAAAGGCATAGTTTACGTCATGGGTGGCCATCATAACGGTAATTCCGCTTTCGGTCATCCGGTCCACAGCATTGTTGACAAGTGCTGTATGTTTTGGATCGAGTGCAGCCGATGGCTCGTCCAGGATAATCACCTCGGGATGCATCACAAGAATATCGGCGATGGAAACCTGCTTTTTTTGACCGCCGGAAAGGGCATGTGTAGGCTTGTCCCGATAAGGAGTAATCTCCATCTCATAGATGATATTTTCAACCTCCTTTTTTGCCTCATCCTCTGAAACACCCAGATTCAGAATGCCAAAGGAAATCTCCTGATAGACACTGGCAGAAAACAATTGATTGTCCGGATCCTGGAAGACGATTCCGACCTTTTGACGGAGCTTTAAAAGCCCCTCTCTGGAATAGTCGACTGGCTTACCATCAAAATACAGAGTTCCCGAGGAAGGTTTATGGATACCGTTACAGCAGAGAAAAAAGGTGGATTTACCGGAACCATTGGCACCCATAAAGGCAATTTTTTTCCCACGGCGGATTTCCAAAGAAAGCCCATTCAGGGAATGGGTCTTTTCGTCATCATAGGAAAAATACAGGTTATCGGCTTTTAAAATTACAGCATTGTCAGTCATAATAATCTCCAAATCGTTAATGCAGTCAATAGTATTTCAAATAGTACCAGCAGAAGAATATGGGATTGCTTTGCCGGATAAGTTTCGGTGAGTACACGGAGCGTTCCATCGTAACATCTGGCCTCCATGGAATCATAAAGGGCACCCGATTTTTTCATCGCCCGTATAAAGAGAGAAGACCCCAGAGAGCCAAAAGATTTACAGGAGGTCTTGAAGTCTTTATTACCCAGCCGGGAATTCTGAGAGGTGGTAATTGCCGAGGCAGCATCCATCAAAACAAAGATGAACCGATAGATTAAGAGCATGAGTTCAATCAGGAGAGAAGGACATTTCAGCCTTCGCAGTTCCGTCAGAATATCGGTCATAGGAGTGTTTAAAGATAAAAAATACAGACAGGATACACTGGCGAGTGCTGTCAGTATCAGCTGCATGCCGTGATAAAGCCCCTCCTGGCTTCCGGTGATATAATACGTTCCCAATGGTATGGCAAAGGCATCAAGCGGTGTCTTGCTGATATTAATCAGAATCGCGAGCGTGGAAAGCAGAAGAAATGTCAGGGGGATTCCCATCAGCCGCAGATAGCG
The DNA here is from genome assembly GCA_946412445.1 of uncultured Eubacterium sp. Lineage (GTDB taxonomy): Bacteria > Bacillota > Clostridia > Lachnospirales > Lachnospiraceae > Novisyntrophococcus. The sequence goes on along the minus strand of CAMKHH010000024.1, from coordinate 3,351 downwards.
GAATCCGGAGATTCCGCCGCCGCGGACAGTGAGCCAGGCATTGACCAAGAGCACGATACAGGCCACCAGAACAGAGTGGCTGATGATACATAGGAGCAGGGTAATCAGCGCGTATGCCAGCTTCACACCTGTATTGATATATCTTAGTTTTGATTGATAACATAGCTTGTCAATTAAAATCATCTTACAAATCCTGATCCTCTTTACCCAGTTTTTTGCGCTCTACCAGGCGTCCCATACAGTAAGCCATAATTCCCACGCCAATCCCTGTCTGAACGCAGAAAAACAAGCTTTCTACTTCTCCGGGAAGTTCACCGCCTATGGCAGTTTCCAGTATTGGCGTGAACCAGGGCTCATATCCCTTGCTGACCTCAGCGACCACCTCACTTCCGGCATCATCAGATCCCCCAAACTCAGCTCCTCGAAGAGCGAAGAAAGGAATCAGCGCAATACATATTGCAGCAACTAACAGAAAAACCACAAGACCTGTACGTTTCTTTTCTTTCATGATTTAAGCCTCCTTCATAAAGCCGATTGCTTTTAATTCTTTTTTGGCATATGTCTCCAGACCGATGATAATCAGTACGGTAATGATTCCTTCCAGGATAGCCAGCGGCACCTGTGTAGGAGCAAAGACAGCCAGGAATTTTACCAGGGAAGCACCGACACCGCCGGACTCAGAAGGATGAGCCAGTGCAAGCTGCAGAGCAGTTACGCAATATGTAAAAAGATCGCCGACAGCGGCGGCCAGAAAGACAGCCACCAGTTTGTTCACCTTTAATTTCTGGCATAATTTATATATCCCAAAGGATACAAAGGGTCCGGCAATTGCCATCGAGAAGCAGTTGGCGCCCAGTGTGGTAAGACCGCCGTGTGCCAGCAGAATTGCCTGAAATAACAGTACAATGATTCCCAAAATGCTGACGGATGCCGGACCGAACAATAATGCGCCCAGACCCGTACCTGTCATATGAGAACAGCTGCCGGTAACAGAAGGTATCTTAAGGGAAGAAATCACGAAGATGAATGCTCCGGCCATGGCCAGGATCGTCAGCGATTTTCGATTGGCGTTTAATGTGTTTTTAATGGAGAAAAATCCCGCCGCCAGAAAAGGAAGGCAGACTACACCCCATATAATACAATAAACAGGAGGAAGATACCCCTCCATGATGTGCATGGCATTGGCTGCCGGTATGATACCAAAGCTGATTGCCAGTGCAGCAGACAGTGCTACTACTTTTCTTTGTTTCTTACTCATAATCTCTCCTTTCATTCTTGTGCGCACCCATCTCACAGCGTGCATATATGCACGAAAAAAACGCCTCAACATCGTGATTACAGTATTTATGCAGGGCGTCGACGGCAGGGTGGAAGATTAGCCGTCCTACGTGTCACCATCACTCGCAGTGTTCACGTAAATCTCGTACGATGGGCAGGTCTTCTGGCTTAAGCTCTGATACAGTAACACTGAGCTATCACAGCGGCGTGACCGCGGGGGAATATAACCCCACTTCCCTATTCTCCTGTGGAATGAATCACAGGCACCTCATCGCATTCAATTGTATAAAAATTATAAGGCTTTACCATTAAAAAGTCAACGTTTTGTAGAGACTTTACTATGAAGGGTTTAAAAATGTTTAAAAATAGATTTATCTGTGCTATGATAGGGAAGTAAGTTTTGGCTCGTTGCTGTGAACGGAGTGAACAGTAACAGTTTTGGAGGTACTTAAGATGAGTGTGCATATGGTCGGAATTGACTATCATTTGGCGGATGTGGATATACGTGCAGTTTTTTCATTTACAAAAAAAAATGCCGGTGAGGCCATGGAACTGCTGTGTAAAAAGCCGGGCATCCGGGGAAGCGTTATCCTATCCACCTGTAACCGCATGGAACTGTGGGTAAGTGTGAATGATGAATATGAAGGCTCTCTGCCGGATGAATTATGTGAGTTAAAGGGGGTATCCCGGTCGGAATATTCGCCTTATTTTGTGGAACGAAGTGGAAGAGATGCCGCAGAGCATCTGTTCCGCCTGACCTGTGGCCTGGAATCCATGATTCTGGCTGAGGATCAGATCATCACGCAGGTGAAGGATGCCTTGTCTCTCGCAAGAGAGAACTACAGTACGGATAATGTACTTGAAGTTCTTTTCCGTAAAGCTGTAACAGCAGCTAAAAGGGTAAAAACAGAGGTTGTGTTTACACATGCCAGTGCCACAGCCGTAGACCGGGCCATAGAAATGCTGCGTGCTGAAAGGTTCGACCTGACGGGAAAAGTCTGTATGGTAATAGGAAATGGAGAGATGGGAAAACTGGCTGCCTTAACCCTGTCCGGATGCGGAGCAGATGTAACAGTTACGGTTCGTCAGTACAGAAGTGGGGTAGTGAATATCCCTGTGGGGTGCAAAAGAATCAATTATGGTGAAAGAATGAAACTTTTTCCCAGCTGTGATTTAGTTATCAGTGCCACCTCCAGCCCAAACTATACCATCCGCCGTGAATTGTTTACAGAAGATATGGTGATTGACCATCCTGTTTATCTGATTGACCTGGCCGTGCCCAGAGATATTGACCCTTGGGTGGGAAAATTAGAGCATATTACCCTCTATGATATAGATACATTTAAAATTACCGCACAGGAAGCAAATGCAGGGGCGCTCTTAAAGGCGGAGAAAATATTAGATTCTGAAATCGAGGACTTCTACAGCTGGTATGACTGCCGGGATTTGATTCCCAGAATCCAGGAGGTTCAGGCGGAAACCGTTACGGATCTGAACCTGAGGCTTCAGCGGATCATCCGAAAACTGCCGCTGGCGGAACAGGAACAGCGGCTTTTAATTGAGAATATTGATACTGCAGCCGGCAAGGTAGTAGGGAAGATGATGTATGGGCTCAGGGACTATCTGGATGGCTCCAAATTCAGAGAATGTCTGGATGGATTGGAGAAACTGTATGATGAATAGACATGGATATTTCCCGTTATTCCTGGATATCAGTGATAAGAGAATCCTGATGGTGGGAGCAGGAGCCATCGCTCATAGGAGAATTAAAACATTGCTTCTTTTTACAGATAAAATAGAAGTGGCTGCCAGGAACATTTGCCCCGAAATTATGATGCTGTCAGAAGAGCATAGGATTCAATTTGTGGGAAATAGGTTCGAAGAGGGAATGCTGGAGGGAGTTTTTATGGTTCTGGCCTGTACAGATGACAGGGAACTGAACAGCCGAATCTGTTCCAAGGCACATGAACAGGGAATTCTGGTCAATAATTGCAGCAGCAGGGAAGCGTGTGATTTCTTCTTTCCCTCGGTGATCAGACAGGGGGAAATTGAATGCGCTGGAACTTTTCCACA
>CAMKHH010000023.1 GCA_946412445.1 uncultured Eubacterium sp. | reverse complement strand
CGCATGATATGCTCTTTCCCAGCCAATGCCGAAACCAGCATCAACAAAGTAGATTCAGGCAGATGGAAGTTCGTGATTAATCCATCGATAACTTTAAATTCAAATCCCGGATAGATGAAGATATCAGTCCATCCACTTCCTGCCTTTAATACACCATTCTCTAAGGCGGCTGATTCCAGTGTACGGCAGCTGGTGGTTCCCACAGAAATCACCCGATGACCGGAGGCTTTCGTATCATTGATCAGCTTCGCCTGATCCTCTTCCACCACATAGAACTCAGAATGCATGTCATGAAGTGTCACATGAGCAATCTTCACACCCATCTCTTCCACCTGGTGCAGCAGTTCTTCTGTAAAGTGCAGTCCCGCAGTCGGTGCAGCGGCAGATCCTTCATGCTTTGCGTATACCGTCTGATACCTGTTCTTATCCTTTAATTTGTGCGTAATATAAGGCGGAAGAGGCATCTCCCCCAACTGGTCCAGGATTTCTTCAAAAATCCCCTCATAATGGAACTGTATCAGGCGGTTCCCATCCTCCACAACCTCAAGGATTTCCCCTGTGAGAAGCCCTTCTCCAAAGGAAATGACGGTTCCCGGCTTACACTTTTTTCCAGGCTTTACGAGGGTCTCCCAGATATCATTCTCTTTTCTCTTCAGAAGTAATATTTCAATAGCTGCATCCGTATCCAGTTTTCTTCCATATAACCTGGCCGGAATCACTTTTGTATCATTGATTACCAGACAGTCACCCGGTTGAAGATAATCCAGAATTTCTCTGAAATGACGATGCTCCACCTCTCCGGTCACAAGGTCCAGATGCAGGAGCCGCGAAGAGCTTCTGTCTTCGAGCGGATCCTGGGCAATCAGCTCCTGGGGCAGATCGTAATAAAAATCTGACGTTTTCATCTATAAATCTCCTTCTTAAATTTCCTGTACATTACCAAATTCCCCTGACTCTGCTTCTCTTGAAAATTTTATGCAGAGAACAATTCCCAGGATTAAAAGTATCGGAAAGAGAATTGCAGACAGAAGTCCCGTCTTTAAATCTCCTCCGGCCTGTCCTGAGATAGTTCCTACGATTGTAGGCCCCAGGCTGCATCCCAAATCACCGAACAATGCAAACATTGCGAACATGGCAGTACCCCCTTTCGGGCATGCTCCTGATGCGAGACTGAAGGTTCCCGGCCACATAATTCCGACAGAAAGTCCACACAGTGCACATCCCGCCAATGCAAGTAACGGTATCGGCGAAAAACAGGCAATCAGATAGCTGATGATACAGAGAATCGCACTGCCCTTCATAAATGAAGTCAATTTCACTCTCTCACTATATTTGGCATAAAATACTCTGGATGTTCCCATCAAAACCGCAAAAAGACAGGGACCCGCCAGATCTCCGATTGTTTTGGAGACACCCAGCCCACTTTCGGCAAATGCAGATGCCCACTGGCTCATGGCCTGTTCCGAGGCACCTGCGCAGACCATCAGCATTGCAAAAATCCAGAATAACTTCATACTGAACAGCTGACGCAGGCTAAGGCCTTCTCCTTCTTCTACCAATGTGAGTATCGGTACTCTTGCAAATACAAAGGCATTAGCCAACGGAATCACCGCCCAAAGTATCGATAGTATTTGCCAGTTCCCAATACTGAAAAGAGTAAAGAAAATGGTAGAAACCAGTATAACACCAACAGAGCCCCAGCAATAAAAAGAGTGAAGCAGGCTCATCACCGCTGACTTTTTCTCCGTGGGGCAGGCTTCCACGATTGGACTGATCAGTACCTCTATCATACCGCCGCCCACCGCATAACAACACACGGCCAGAATCAGGCCCGACAGAGGATTTGGCAGCAGTTCCGGAAGTGTCCCAAGCCCCACCAGTCCGGCGGCACAAAAAAGATGCGCCGCAACAACCGAAACCCGGTATCCGATTTTATCTACAAATTTTGCAGCCAGCATATCTACCACAAGCTGAACGACGAAGTTCAGAGAAACCAGCAGCGTAATCTGTGTAAGTGGTATAGAATACGTTCTTTGAAAAGTTAAAAATAATAACGGCACAAAATTATTGACGATGGCCTGTGTGATATAACCCACATAGCAGGCCTTTATTGTATGATTGTAATTATCAGTGATTCCCATATCACCCCCCTTTCCTGTTATGCTTCTGCAGAATAAAAATCATTCCAGTCTTCTTCTCCATAGTAAACCTTATCAGCTTCCACCAGATTAGCTTTCCCGGAGGAAACATCTACTACGTTCACCGCACAATTCATAGGTACACTTCCTCTCCAGAAATCATCTTCGTTCGGCAGAACACTATTCATCAATGCCCTGACCGTGCAGCCATGTGTCGCGATCAAAATTGTCTTGCCCTGATATTCTGAATTCTGAAGCAGATCCTGATAAAATTCATCTGTTCTCCGGCAAAGTTCAGGCATTGTTTCTCCGCCTTCTCCGGGTACAAACTCCATAGGTCTCAGGTTGAAATCATCAAAGTGGTCGGAGGGAATCTCAAAATTGTTCTTATGACAGCCCAGGCCTTCCCATGAGCCGAAAGAAAGCTCCATCAAACGGTCATCTGTCAGCAGGGGGACTTCCCTGTCCTTCAGAATGATTTCAGCAGTTTCAACCGCTCTTGATAAGGGGCTGGAGATACCCAGATCAAAGTTGATATCCTTCATAGCCCGAGCCGTGACCCTGGCCAGGCGGACACCGTTCTTATTCAGTTCAATATCTGCCTGCCCCTGCAGCCGCCCTTCTACATTCCAATCTGTTTCTCCGTGTCTGATAATATATAACCTCATTTTATTCCTTTCTATTCCAACATCTTCCGTCCTGTCATCATCTGTATCTATTGCCTTAACTCTATGCCGAGGTTCTCCAATCCATGGATGATTTTTTTCATAACAGATGAAACCTCTGCCTCCTCCAATGTCTTTTCTTTTGAGCGGAATACAATGGAATAAGCCATGGACTTAAATCCGTCTTTAATCTGATGTCCTTCATAGATGTCAAACAGCTCAAAGCCCTCCAAAATCTTTCCACCGCGCTGTGAGATTACATCTTCAATCTGTCCCGCAGCAACCGCCTTTGGAACCACCATGCTGATATCCCGTGTGACAACCGGAAATCTGGCGATTCCTTCGTATTTGTGGTCAAATGTTGCATATTCAAGTACGGCGTAAATGTCAATGACCGCCACATACACCCTGTCTCCGATTCCATAGTTGTCACATACTAAAGGATGCACCTCGCCTAAATATCCAACCAGGGTATCTCCGTAATAGATATTGGCCTGCCGCCCCGGATGCAGAAAACTTTTACCGGACTTCGGATCATACTTCGGACGGCTGTTCATTCCAACTCTTCCGAAGAACTCTTCTGCCACACCTTTCATATCGAAGAAATCACCTTCTCCATACATCCCCAATGTAAACATCATCTTTTCGTCGGGCAGCTCCGTCAAGGGCAGACTCTTTGGAAGATAGATATTTCCAAGTTCATATAAGCGCACATTTTTATTCCGCCGGTTAAAATTTGTAGCCAGAGAAGTGAGCATACCATTCAGGGAAGTTGTTCTCATCACAGAGAAGTCTTCACCTAACGGATTCATAATCTTTATTGCACTTCTTAAATCATCCTTTTTAGACAGCAGCAATTTGTCAAATACCTTTGGACTTTCAAAGGAGTAACTCATTCCCTGCGAAAATCCACAGTACTCTGCCACATCTCTTGCTTTTTCTTCAATTCTCAGCTTAAAGGGCAATTTCCCTGTAGTCGCCTGCCCGCTTGGAAGGGTAGTCGGAATATTATCATATCCAAAGAAGCGTGCCACCTCTTCAGCCAGATCCGCAGTGCGGAAGATATCCTGACGGAAGGTCGGGGCTATGATTTCATTGTTCTCCTCGTCATATTTAAGCTCTACCTTTGCAAGATAATCCAGCATTGTCTGGTCATCCAGTTCGGTTCCGAGAAGATTGTTAATGCGGTCTGGCCCAAAGTTTACGCGTACGGGTTCCTTCACTTGGCTGTATACATCTACAATACCACCAACGACTTCACCCGCCCCCAATTCTTCCATTAACTGGCAGGCGCGGTCAATCGCTGCCTTCGCATTATTTGGATCCAGACCTTTCTCGAACTTTCCGGAAGCATCTGTACGAAGGCCTACACGTTTACTGGACAGACGGATATTCGTTCCATCAAAGCAGGCCGCCTCAAACAATACAGTCTTGACATGATCTGTAATCATGGAGTTTTCTCCACCCATGATACCTGCAATTCCGACAGCCTTCTCCCCATCACAAATCATAAGCACATTTTCATCCATCTGACGTTCCTGACCATCCAAAGTAACAAACCTCTCATCTTTGCGGGCGCGTCTTACGATAATCCTGCCACCTGCAATCGTATCCAGATCATAGGCATGCATTGGCTGGCCGTATTCTTCCATCACGTAATTTGTAATATCAACCAGGTTATTGATTGGACGGATTCCATTGGCAGCCAGACATCTTTGCATCCACTTTGGGGATGGTCCTATTTTCACATTTTTTACCACACGGGCGGTGTAACGGGGACACAGTTCCTTGTCCTCCACTTCAACCTGGATGTAATCATGGGCATCCTCATCATTACCGGTTTTCTTTACTACAGGAGCTTTAAATTCTTTATTAAATGTTGCCGCCGCCTCCCTTGCGATACCGATAACGCTATAGCAATCCACACGATTGGAAGTAATTTCATATTCAAAAATCGTATCCTCCAAGCCTAAGGCGGCAACAGCATCTTCACCGATTTTAACATCAGAGTCTTCGGGGAAGATATAGATTCCATTCTCAGGTGCTTCCGGATACATATCACGGGTACTACCCAGTTCCTCAATGGAACACATCATGCCCTGACTTGGAACTCCACGCAGTTTTCCTGCTTTAATCCTGATACCTCCTGCCACGTTCTTACCATCATGACCTCCTGCAACCTTTCCTCCATCCAGAACAACCGCCACCTTCTGGCCGGAAGTGCCTGCTTTAACATTTGGAGCACCCGTCACAATCTGCACGGTATTATCTCCGACATTCACCTGGCAGACTACCAGTTTATCCGCATCCGGATGTTTTTCCACACTTAAAATCTCACCAATGACAATCTTTTCAAGATCTGCATCTAACCTTTCAAAGCCTTCTACTTTTGTTCCTGATAATGTCATTGCATCTGTATATTCCTGTGCCGTCACATCCAGCTCGGGCACATATCTCTTAATCCATGATAATGAAGTATTCATAATCGTCCTCCAAATTATTTGTTCACACTTTTCCCGGGTATTTGATTTATATTTGCTTATTTTCGCCATGCAAGCTCGTATTTGCATGGCTGGACAGTATCAAAACTGCTTCAAAAACCTGTAGTCGTTTTCGTATAAAAGCCGCATATCATCTATCTCGTATTTCAGCAGTGCAATTCGCTCCAGTCCTACGCCGAATGCAAATCCGGTGTACTCGTCGGGATCTATTCCGCACATCTCGAGTACATGGGGATGTACCATTCCACAGCCTAAGATTTCAATCCAGCCTGATCCCTTACAGAAGCGGCAGCCTGTTCCACCACATTTAAAGCAGCTCACATCCACTTCAGCGCTGGGTTCTGTAAATGGAAAATGATGTGGACGGAATTTTGTTCTGGTCTCTTCTCCAAACAGCTCTTTTGCAAATTCTTCCAACGTACCTTTTAAATCTGCAAATGTGATGTGTTTGTCGATGACCAGTCCTTCAATCTGATGGAAAGAGGGTGAATGGGTTGCATCCACCTCGTCAGAGCGAAACACTCGTCCCGGTGCGATCATACGGATAGGGAGCTTTCCCTGTTCCATTACACGGGCCTGTACCGGCGAGGTCTGGGTACGAAGGACGATGTCACTGTTGATATAGAAGGTATCCTGCTCATCTTTCGCCGGATGATTGGCAGGGATATTCAGCTTTTCAAAATTGTACAGGTCCAGCTCTATCTCCGGTCCCTCCACGACTTCATAGCCCATTCCTACAAAGATGCGCTCCACCTCTTCCAAGGCTATCGTGTTTGGATGCCGGTGCCCGATTACGTTCTTTTTGGCAGGAAGTGTCACATCGATGACTTCAGCCTCCAGTTTTTTCTCCCTCAGCTTACGTTCCAGGTCTGTTCTCACCATTTCCAGCTTCTTCTCAATCTTTTCAGAAACTTCATTAACCATCTGTCCGACCTTGGGACGCTCCTCCGGTGCAACATCCTTCATGCTTTTTTTCAATGCGGTCAATTTTCCTTTTTTTCCAAGAAAATTGACACGTGCCTCATTTAATTTTTCAGGTGCGTCGGAAGCTTCAATTCTCTCCATGGCTTCGTTTAAGATAGCTTCCAGCTTCTCTTTCATGTTTACATCACTCATTACAGATTCTCCTTTATATTATTATAACGGCAAAAAAACTTCGCCCCAAAGGGACGAAGCTTACAAGTTCCGCGGTACCACCCTGATTTCAGACTGCAAAGTCCGACACTCAATTGCTGCTGTAACGTGCAGTCACGTCCTGACCTAATTCAGCTTTCACAACTTTTCAGTAAGGAAGCTCCGATGCGAATCTCAACCTATATCTGAACTTCAGGGGCTTCCAGCCGATGGCACCCTGTCTCTGGCAGAAAATATAAGCCTACTGACATCTTCATAGCCTTGTCATATACTTATTTATTTTACTAGAGATTTCAGATATGTCAAGTGCTGATTTATCATTGGTTGTAAAATCCCCGGATTCGCTTCTCTCCCTGCTCTAAGTGATTTTTTAAGTCCTCTGTCTCACCCAGGACTGTGCAGAGTGCCTGGTATTCATTCCGTATGCCAATCCCATGGGGAACCATGAATGCGCCTGCATCGCTTCCGAGTGCTATCTGTACACCCTCTTTCCATGCCATACGAAGTCCGTCCTGCTGTATCTTCCATATATCTTTCAGGAGAGCATCTGAATATCTGCCGCAGCCAATCAGATTCTTTACAGTGACTACCGTAGGCACCCAGACCACATTTTCTTCTCTCATGCACTGAATGCTCTCCAGGCTCTGATAATTTCCATGTTCGATGGAGTCTACCCCGGCTTTCGCTGCACCAATCACCGCCCGGGCAGTATTTGTGTGAGACATTACTTTAAAGCCTTCTTCATGAGCAATATGGACCATTTCTTTGACTTCACTGTATGAAAGCGGCTCTCCGGTAATATGACCATCTGTATCAAAATCCATAATACCGGTAGTCATGATTTTGATGAAATCACCATGCAGTTTCTTCACCTTTTTTACAAGAGCTGCATATTCTTTCAGCGTGGTATATCCTTCTCCCACTACTTTTCCATAACAGCCTTCCTTATGGATTGCAAATCCAGGAGTCAGGTAAGTGATTCCATATTCGGGTGCAAGCTCTCTGGCCAGCAAAGAAGCACCAAACCGATCCCCTCCATCCCTGACAAATGTGACACATGTATTTTGGTACGATTTCAGGTGCAGACGTATCAGCTGCTCCTCCGGTTTCCTTTCATGTGCCCTTACTGCACTTCGATAATCATATCCATTCATAAAGATGTGAGCGTGACATTCTCCAAACATGTTTCCTGCCTTTCCATCATAGTACTAATCACGGAGAATTTTACCGTCTACCACAAGTTCACGCCTCCCGTATTTCCAATGTTCCAGATGCGTGCGGATTTTGTAACCCTCCGCATTACCTACATGCCAGTCAAAATAAGGAGCACAGGGTAATCCATAGGCATCGAGAATGCTCATAATGGTCCCACCGTGCACCACCATGGCTACATTCTCCAGTTTCTCATCCATACAGATTTCTATCATCTGGTCAAAAGCATGCAGACAACGCTGTTTAAAGTCCGCCACCGATTCACCTTTTGGGAATCCGAGAATCCCTTCACTGTCAATCCACTTTTGATACGTTTCGTTATCAGACAATTCCTGATAATTTTTATTCTCAAATTCTCCGAAATCGCATTCTCTGAATCCATCAATAATGATCTGTTCCTGTTTCGGATACATAAGTAAAGCAGTCTGCTTACAGCGGATCATAGGACTTACAAAGACACGCTCCACAGACTCAGGCAAAAGCCTGGTCAGGTCCTCAGACTCAGACTCCATCAGCGGTTCGTCTGTTGTTCCTATATATCGCCCCAGTGTATTTCCGTACGTTTTTCCATGTCGTATCATCCTGATTTTAAGCATTTTTTATCACCATCCCAATTCCACATACTACCCGGTGTACCTCCGCCGCATGCGCTGCCAGACTGGTACAAATACGTCCTGTCTTTTCCCTCCAGTACCTGTCTTTGGCGTCTACGGGTACCACACCATATCCCAATTCGTCAGAAATGATAAGAATTCCCGGATTTTCTTCCACCAGTCTTTTGGGAAGCTCTCCCAATTCCTCTCTGTCCAGGAAACGATACACAAACCGATGAAAGTGTTCAATTGCTCCACAGGAGAAAATGTCATCAAATGTACAATTCCCACCGTCTATCCAGGGTGCATCCACCTTAAAGTGTTCTTTCACATAGCTTCCTTTTCCCTGAAAGGCTCCTCCAATTACCAATATCATAAAAACCTCCCCATTCCGTACCGAAGGATAACAAGCATGAGCAACATCCAAAGCTCACACAGGCTTAAAAAGTATCCTGCCAGATCTCCGGTAATCCCTCCAAAATATTTGTAGCTCTTCATGCGATAGAATATAAATACCAACACCGCTGTGACAAAAACCGCAACTCCGGGCAGCGGATTCAGCCGGCACATCGCGATAAGAAGAAGCATAAGTGTAATAATTACAACCAGACGTACCACCTGGCTTTGTGCTTTATCAGCAAATGCAGCCGCACTTCCTTTAGGGTTTGCATTCCTGAAACAGACAACAGATAATGCACTGAAACAGCGGGAAACCATAAAGCTCAGACAATATATGGGCAAGATTTCTTTCGTAATCTCTGTTGCAGCACCAAAATACATCACAAACCAGATACATCCCATAATGACTGCAAATGCACCTGCATGCGGATCTTTTAAGATTGTGAGACGCTGTTCCTTTTCTCTCCAGGAGCTTAAGGCGTCCATCGTATCCAGGAATCCATCCATATGGATTCCTCCGGTCACGGCAATGGGAATCAGTGTTGCCACTGCAGACCGGAATACCGTACCAAATCCCATATAAAAAGCGAGTTGAAACCACACATATTCAATTGCTCCTATTGCCAGGCACACCCATGGAAAGAAGCACATCGCATAAGACATGTTCTCCTTTGTCCAATCGGCTCCGGGCATAGGAATCTTAGAGTACATTGCGAATGCAACTACAAAACTGTTCCACACTTTTTTCATCATTGTTCCTCTATTTCATTTTTAACGGAATTCCGTATACAACCTCGGTCATGCAATCAGCCTTGGCAGCCATCTGAATATTGATGTCAGCCAGATAACGCTGATAGTTTACAGTTTCCTTATCATATTTTATTCCATCCGAAAAAATCTCATTAGTTACTACAATCAAGTTGCTGCACCGAGACAAAAGA
>CAMKHH010000022.1 GCA_946412445.1 uncultured Eubacterium sp. | reverse complement strand
GATGAAATCAAATAACTTTATGCTTCAATTAACTAAAACATATAATGAAAATGAAAGAGAGGGTTTTTTATGAACAGACTGTATTACCAATTTCCGGACACCTGGTTTGGAGACTGCATGCCTTTTGGGTACAAGGATAAATTTTTCCTTTATCACCAAAGAGATACAAGAAAGCCCGGTCCCTTTGGAGAGCCATTTGGCTGGGATCTGGCTACTACTTCCGATTTCGTGCACTATGAGGACTGCGGGGTAGCAGTTTGGCGGGGAACGGATGAGGAGCAGGATCAGTTTATCTTTGCAGGAAGCGTATTCGAAGCGGAAGGGCAGTTTCACATTTTCTATACAGGGTATAATCGTGATTACCCTGCCAGGGGGAAGGCCTCTCAGGTATTGATGCATGCAGTCTCCGATGACTTGTATCATTGGACGAAAACTCAGGAGTCGCTTACATTCTGCCCACAGGAGGGCTACGACCCGGATGACTGGAGGGATCCGTTTGTTATCTGGAACGAAGAGGAACAAAATTATCTTCTGATTCTGGGCGCCAGAAAAATTGGACCTAAAACAGAACAAAGCGGCAGAACGGTAAAATTTGTCTCAAAAGATTTGAAAAATTGGGAGTTCCGGGGGGATTTCTGGGCACCGGGTCTGTATACAATGCATGAAATGCCGGATCTCTTTAGAATTGGAGACTGGTGGTATCATATTATCTCTGAGTATAGCGATAAAAATAAAATTATTTACCGTATGAGCAAGAGCCTGAACGGTCCCTGGATTGCACCGGTGGACGATGCATTTGACGGACGTGCTTATTATGCCGGACGTACGTTCTGCCTGGATGGACAGCGAATTCTTTTCGGATGGGTACCTACAAGGGAAGACTGTGATGACCGGAAAAACTTCGAATGGGGAGGCACCTTTGTGGCACACGAGGTTTACCAGCGTCCGGATGGGACATTAGGAGTAAAGATACCGGATACCGTATGGAATGCGTTTCATGAACGTGAAAGGACAGAGGATGTATTCATTGAAACGCCTCATGCCAGAGAGGAACAGGTACTGTTTCAAAGCTGCGGGGATATCTATTCCTTTGAAGCTGATATCACCTTCCAAGAAGGCACCCGGTCTTTCGGAATCCGCATCCTTGAGGATGAAAAATCCGGACAGTCTTATCAGTATATTTTCCTGCCGGGAGAGAATAAATATGTATTTGAGAAAAACCCGAACTGGCCATGGTTTGGCTGTATGAATATCGGTCTTGAGCGTCCGATTACCCTGGCTGCAGAAGAGACCTGCCACTTTCAGTTGATTCTGGATGATACCATTGCAACGCTTTATGTAAATGGGGTTGCTTTAAATGTCAGAATGTATGAGAAGCCAGGGGACTCTTTAAGCTTCTTTGCTACAGACGGAACTGTAAAGCTGAAAAATATTTCGATTGCCAGAGGGCTGTCCGACTGATTTTCTCTTGACAAATATTTAAAAGCCGTCTATGATAGACAAAAGATAAAAGTGATGAGAAAGAGGAGTACGTAAAAGTGCCGCCCGAAGAGAGGACGATTCATCGGCTGAAAGATTGTCCGGAAGGCAGTTACGGAAGGTAGCTTTTGAACTGGAGTGCCGAATTCATATCAGTAAGCATTCCCGGTCGGTCCCCGTTAAAGGATAATGAAGTGATAAACAAAGGTGGTACCGCGGAGTTCCTTCGCCCTTATGGTGTGAAGCTGCGATGCCGTGCAGATAAAAGATGAGTGGGAACAAAGATTGCGCTTAGCACAATTTTGTTCCCTTTTCTGTTTCATCATCGCAGTGAGATAATTCAACCTCAAAGGAGAAAATCAGATGAGTAAAGAGCTTGCTAAAACCTATGATCCCCAAGGCTTAGAAGACAGATTGTATCAGAAGTGGATCGATAAAGGCTATTTTCATGCAAAAGTAAATCTCGACAAAAAACCATTTACGATTGTGATGCCGCCGCCAAATGTTACGGGGCAGCTGCATATGGGGCATGCACTGGATAATACCATGCAGGATATTTTGATCCGTTTTAAGAGAATGCAAGGATATGAGGCTCTGTGGCAGCCTGGTACGGATCACGCAGCGATTGCAACAGAGGTAAAGGTTACCGAGATGCTGAAAGAAAGAGGTATCGATAAAGAAGAAATCGGCCGTGAAGAGTTTCTGAAGTACTGCTGGGAGTGGAAAGAGGAGTATGGAAACCGTATCGTAGGACAGTTAAAGAGGATGGGCTCCTCCGCAGACTGGGAGCGGGAACGTTTTACTATGGATGAAGGCTGCTCAAAGGCCGTAGAAGAAGTCTTTGTAAAGCTATATGAGAAGGGTTATATCTATAAAGGCTCCAGAATCATCAACTGGTGTCCGGTATGTCAGACCTCGATTTCTGATGCAGAAGTGGAACACGAAGATCAATCCGGACATTTCTGGCATATCAGATATCCGATTGCAGGAGAAGAGGGGCGCTATGTGGAAATCGCAACGACCCGCCCTGAGACGCTGCTTGGGGATACTGCCGTCGCTGTAAACCCGGAGGATGAGCGGTATAAAGACCTGATTGGAAGGATCTGCCATCTTCCGCTTACAGACCGGGAAATTCCTGTGATTGCAGATGAATACGTAGACAAGGAGTTTGGAACCGGATGTGTGAAAATCACGCCCGCTCATGATCCGAATGATTTTGAAGTGGGAAAGCGTCATAATCTGGAAGAAATCAACATTATGAATGATGACGCCACGATGAACGAATTGTGTGGGAAGTATACAGGGATGGACCGCTATGAAGCCAGAAAAGCCATGGTGAAGGATCTGGAGGAGCAGGGGCTTTTAGTGAAAGTAACAGACCATGTACATGCGGTAGGTACACATGACCGGTGCAAGACTACAATTGAGCCGATGATCAAGCCCCAGTGGTTTGTAAAGATGAAGGAGATGGGAGATGCGGCCATCCAGACTCTGAAAGACGGAGACTTGACCTTTGTGCCGGAGCGCTTTGATAAGACGTATCTGCACTGGCTGGAAAATATCCGTGACTGGTGCATTTCCCGTCAGCTGTGGTGGGGACATAGAATTCCCGCATACTATTGCGATGCATGTGGTGAGGTGGTAGTACAAAGAGGCGGAGCTCCTCATAAGTGTCCGGCATGTGGCAGCACGCATTTGACGCAGGATCCGGACACACTGGATACATGGTTCAGCTCTGCCCTGTGGCCGTTCTCAACTTTGGGCTGGCCGGATAAGACGCCGGAACTGGGGTACTTCTACCCTACGAATGTACTGGTGACAGGATATGATATCATCTTCTTTTGGGTAATCCGTATGGTTTTCTCAGGGCTTGAGCAGACCGGTCAATCTCCATTTGATCATGTACTGATTCATGGACTTGTGCGGGATTCCGAGGGCCGTAAGATGAGTAAATCTCTTGGAAATGGAATTGATCCTCTGGAAGTTATCGACAAATACGGTGCGGATGCACTGCGGCTGACACTGATTACAGGAAACGCTCCCGGAAATGATATGCGCTTTTATTGGGAGCGTGTGGAGTCAAGCCGGAATTTTGCCAATAAAGTATGGAATGCATCCAGATTTATTCTGATGAATCTGGAAAAAGCCGAGGTGCCCGAAGTAATAGATGAACAAACGCTGACCAGTTCTGACAAGTGGGTACTCAGTAAAGTTAATAAACTGACACAGGAGGTAACGGACAACCTGGAGAAGTTTGAACTGGGAATTGCTGTTTCAAAGGTGTATGATTTTATCTGGGAGGAATTCTGTGACTGGTATATTGAGATGGTAAAGCCACGCCTTTACAGTGAGACGGACACCACAAAGGCTGCAGCCCTATGGACATTGAAGACAGTGCTTGGGAATGCGCTGAAGATGCTGCATCCTTATATGCCATTTCTTACAGAAGAAATTTACTGTACCTTAAACCCCAATGAGGAGACCATCATGACCTCTGCCTGGCCTGAATGGAAGCAGGCCTGGAGTTATCAGGATGAAGAGGATGCAGTGGAAATGATAAAAGAAGCAGTCCGCGGCATACGTACGGTTCGGACACAGATGAATGTACCGCCAAGCAAAAAGGCATCTGTATACGTAGTATCTGAGGATTGTAAAGTCAGGAACGTATTTGAGACGGGTAAGGTCTTTTTTGCAACGCTTTCGGGTGCCAGTGAAGTTTTGGTACGTGAAAACAAAGAAGGGATTGCCCAGGACGCTATCTCAGTGGTGATTCCGAATGCCACGCTTTATATCCCATTCGCCGAGCTTGTGGATATCGAAAAAGAGATGGAACGTCTGAAAAAAGAAGAGCGCCGCCTGTGTAAGGAAATTGCGCGCTCAGAAGGGATGCTTAAGAATGAAAAGTTCGTAAGCAAGGCACCGGCTGCTAAGGTGCAGGAAGAGAAAGACAAGCTGGAAAATTATCAGAAGATGATGGAACAGGTGAAGGAACGGATTGCACAGATTTCCTGATAGGTGGGAGCTGTTCCAACGAGGAGAGGATTATGAAAGTATTAAAAAAGATTAACTGGCAGAAGGTATCTGCTTTTTGTAATAGGATTTCACTGCTGCTGCAGGCACTGGGCTGCTGCGTGCTTTACTTTATCATAGAGGCCATATCCCGTCATTCACTGACGGATGCATGGACCTATATGACTAGCCGTCCCTGGGTATTTTTGTACAATACATTTTTGATTTTTACAACTTCAATGCTTGCATATCTGTTTCGGAGGAGAACGCTGGTACGCCTTATTATAGGTGCATTCTGGCTGATTCTCGGAATTGTCAACGGAGTGCTGTTGGCAAACCGTGTAACTCCCTTTACGGGTCCTGATTTAAAGCTGTTAAGTGATGCAACTAAAATCATGAATAAGTATTTATCCCCCACCATGCTTGTATTTGTAGCTATCCTGCTGGTACTGCTTCTGCTGTTCTTTGTATGGCTGTGGGTAAGGGGACCTAAGTTCAGGGGGAAAATTCATTGGGTGGTAAATCTTTCTCTGGTTATTGGAACTGTTCTGCTGTTTTCCGGAGCTACAAAAGTGGCGCTGGAAAAGCGAATCCTATCCAATTACTTTGGAAATATTGCATTTGCTTATCAGGATTATGGATACCCTTACTGCCTGGCTGTTACCCTCTTTGACACAGGAATCTCTGAGCCCAATGGCTATTCTGAAAACCTTATAGATAATATCGTAAGGAGCGAAGGCGATACGAAGGATTCGTTACTGGATAAGCAGCCTAATATCATATTTTTACAGTTAGAATCCTTTTTTGATCCTGAGCTGGTGAACTTCCTGAATATCTCAGAGGATCCGATTCCTAATTTCCGCCAGTTGATGAGAGACTATTCTTCGGGATATTTTCGGGTTCCCGCTGTTGGTGCAGGTACTGCAAATACAGAATTTGAATCAATCACCGGCATGAGTCTCCGTTATTTTGGACCTGGAGAATATCCCTATAAAACTATTTTAAAGGATACAACATGTGAAAGTGCTCCATATGTATTGAAGAATCTGGGATATGCGACCCATGCCATCCATAATAACGAGGCAAATTTCTATTCCAGAAAATCCGTATTCCCGATGCTGGGCTTTGATTCCTTCACCTCAGAGGAATATATGCCGGATATCTCGGATACCACAGAGACGGGCTGGGTTAAGGATCATATTCTCACCGATGAAATCGTAAAATGTCTGGATTCCTCAGAGGGACCTGATTATGTATATACGGTTTCCGTGCAGGGACATGGAGACTATCCCACGGAACCTGTTCTGGAGAATCCTGAAATCACAGTAACAGGGGCTGACGATAAGGAGAAGAATAATTATTCCTGGGAATATTATGTGAATGAAATTCATGAGATGGATCAATTTGTTAAAAATCTTACAGATACTCTGGCGAATTATCCGGAACCGGTAATTTTGGTTATGTATGGAGATCACCTTCCTACTATGGGCCTGGAGATTAAAGATGTAAAAAACCGTTACCTTTTCCAGACGCAGTACGTTATGTGGGACAACATGGGGCTTGAAAAAAAGGATAAGAATCTGTCTGCCTATCAGATGGCGGCTGAGGTGTTCAACCGCATAGGAATTCATGACGGAACCATCTTCCGGTACCATCAGACACGCAGAAATACAAAAAACTATCAGGTGGATCTGGAAGCATTACAGTATGATTTGCTTTATGGGAAGAAATATGCCTATGGCGGAGATAATCCTTATACGAAAAGTGAAATGACTCTGGGGGTATTACCAGTCACCATAGGTGAGGTATCCAAAATTGCGGACGGGACCTATTCCGTCACCGGTGAAAACTTCACGGCGTCCAGTAAGCTGGAAGTGAATGAAGAGCTTACGGAGGGCACAATCTTCATCAGTAATACACAACTCCTGGTGAAGGATGTGGAACTGAAGGAAGGGGATAAAATAGATGTTGCACAGCAAAGCAATTCTTCGACCAAGAAAGTACTTTCCCGCTCTGCTGCAATTATCTTCAAAGAACCATTTGTTATGCCGACACCATCACCATTGCCACAGGATATATTGACACCCGCTGCGAACCCGGAAGGAACAGATACACCCCCCGAACAACCTGCTGACACAACCCCCTAAATAATATCCGGGAATACCTGGAAACGACACCACAAAACGATTCCTGTCACAAACAGGAAAAAGTGTCGAAGAAAAAACCCAAAAAACTATGGACATATTTTGCTACTATATTATAATAGTCACAGGAGTAAAGTTTTGAATTATACAGAAGCGGTTAGCTATATAGAAGAAATACCAAAGTTTACGACTAAAAATCCACCTGAACACACCAGAGAATTGCTGCGCCGTATGGGCGATCCTCATAAGGGACTGAAAATCATACACGTGGCAGGAACCAACGGAAAGGGAAGCGTCTGCGCCTATCTGAATTCCATGCTTTTAATGGGCGGCTGCAGCTGTGGATTGTTTACCTCACCCCATCTGATTAAAATTAACGAACGGTATATGATCAACCAGGAAATGGTGGATGATGATCTGTTTCTCGAAGCTTTTGCCGAGACAAAAAAGGTGGTGGATGGGTTTATAGCTGATGGAAGTGTACATCCCAGCTATTTTGAAATGCTGTTCCTGATGGGAATGTATATTTTTAAAAAAAAGCATACGGAGTATGTGATACTTGAGACCGGGCTGGGCGGGCGGCTGGATGCAACGAATGTAGTGGAAAAACCATTGGCTTGTATCATCACATCCATCAGCAGAGATCATACGGAATATCTGGGAGAAACAATTCCAGAAATCGCAGGTGAGAAAGCCGGCATAATAAAACCGAGAGTGCCTGTTATCTATGATGGACATAGAAAGGATGCGTCAGAAGTCATCAATGGGCAAGCACGTGCGTTATGTAGTCCTTCCTATGAACTAAAGCCGGATATGTACACGATAAAGACACAGACAAAGGCAGGCATTACATTTGATTTCAGGTATGAGGATGAGACTGTGCAGTTACAAATTCCTTATATAGCCAGATACCAGATGATGAATGCCTCACTGGCTTATTTTACCATGCGGAATCTGGAGTCAGTGCATCATATCCCGAAGCATATCCTCGCAGAAGGGATAGCTGATGCGAAATGGCCCGGCCGGATGGAAACGGTTCTGCCGGGTGTGATTATAGATGGGGCTCACAATGAAGATGGAGTGGCCGAATTTGTGAATACCGTCTGCAGTTTTAAGGACAGTCAGAAAATAACGATCTTGTTTTCTGCTGTCCATGATAAACGATATAAAGATATGATTCAGGAAATAGAAGAAGGTATTCACCCGGAACAGGTAATTACCACTCGTATAGGGGGCAGCCGGGGAGTTCCGGCGGAGGAACTCGCTCAGCTGTTTCTTGAAGCAGGATGTCATCGGGTGATGTCAGAACCGGATGTGGGACATGCTTTCGAAGCTGCATATCGTGAAAAAGGAGATGGCATGCTGTTCTGTGTAGGATCCCTATATCTGGCCGGAGAATTGAAAGATTATCTTGGCAGCAGGATGGGGTACTAGCTGCCCATGGAGGAAAGAATGATTAATTATGAGGAAGAGTTAAAGAAATTTAAGCCGCTTCTGGATGTGGATGAGGTTGAAAGTGCCATATACAGCCGGGATTTGACAGATGTCATTGATATTCTCAAAGAGATGCTGAAAACACGTAATGACCAGGAATCAAAGGAGTCACTATGAATTGTATGAATTGCGGTGCTGCGGTCAGCGGCGCTCAAGTTTGTCCTGTATGTGGATTTGATCTGGGTGTTCAAAGAAAAGCGCTCCAGCTTTCTGTCCTGTATTATAATCAGGGACTGGATAAAGCGGAAATCAGAGATTTGTCCGGTGCCATTGATTTATTGAAGCAGAGTCTGAGGTATAACAAACTGAACATACCGGCCAGAAACCTTCTGGGGCTGGTCTATTTTGAAACCGGTGAGGCAGTAGCGGCCTTAAGCGAATGGATTATCAGTAAGAATATTCTGCCGGAACAGAATATGGCAACAGAGTATATCCAGAAGCTGCAGGCGGAGCCGGCAAAACTGGACATGATTAATCAGACAATTAAGAAATATAATACTGCATTGAAATGCTGCAGAGAAGGCAACGAAGATGTAGCGGCTATTCAGCTGAAAAAAATATTGAATCAGAATCCAAAACTTATAAAGGGCTACCATCTGCTGGCTTTGATATACTTAAAAAGGGAAGAATACGAAAAAGCCCGTAAAATATTAAAGAAAGCAATGCGTATTGATAAGACGAATTCCACCTCGCTGCGATTCCTGAAAGAGGTAGACGAACAGACCGGCACAGTAACCAGTCTGGAACCCAGACGATTTTTTAAGTCCAGAAAGGGAGAACCGGTCCAGGAAGAACCTGTGGAAAATATGACGGTGATACAGACGCCTACTTTTCGTGAAAGTTCTGTAGCGGCCACACTTTTAAATATCGGACTGGGTCTGATAGTGGGCGGGCTGGTTGTATGGTTTCTGGTAGTTCCGTCACTGAAACAGGGAATAAACCGTGGTGCCAATGAAAAAATAGTGGAATACAGCAACACGATGGCGAGCCAGGAGACACAGATTACAGACTTAAAGAGCCAAATTGAAGAGTCGGACAATACAGTGGCTTCTGCACAGCAGCAGATTAGTGAAGCAGGGGAAAAGACAGCTGCTTATGAAAACCTGATTAAGGCATTTTCTGCCTATAACAGTGAAAAGTATGACCAGGCGGCCAAGGCACTGGAAGGCATGAATACAGAACTGCTCTCCGTGGATGCAAAGGCTGTCTATGATAAAATTTATGGTAATATCCAGACCACTATGTTTAAGCAGCTGCTTAAAGACGGTCAGGAGTCTTTTGACAATGCAGATTATGTAACGGCAATTGATAAACTGACAAAAGCAAAGGAAATTAATGCGGATGATTTCACAGTGTTGAATTTACTGGCACATTCTTACCGTTATGCGGGTGACACCCAGAATGCGATAGCCAATTTTCAGGAAATCGTATCCAAGTTTCCAAAAACAAAACGTGCTGCCAGTGCCCAGAACTTTATTAAACAGCTTGGGGGCACCACAGGAGATACGACTACGGAAGACACAGGCAATGATGATGGGGAAGAT
>CAMKHH010000021.1 GCA_946412445.1 uncultured Eubacterium sp. | reverse complement strand
TGCCAGAATGATGTTCTCTGCAACTGTCAGGGTCGGAACCAGCATAAAGTGCTGATGCACCATGCCGATTCCATACTTAATTGCATCCTTCGGAGAAGCAATCAGCGCCTGCTTTCCATCCACATATATCTCACCGCTGTCTGCCCGTGTCAGTCCGTATAATACATTCATCAATGTGCTTTTGCCCGCTCCGTTTTCTCCGAGCAGAGAATACACCTTTCCCGCATCCACACACAGGCTGACATCCTTATCGGCATAAACTTTTCCGTACTTCTTTGATATATTTTTAAACTCCAGAATATGCTTCATAATGTCCTCCTGACTTAGAGATAATTAGTTTTGTGCACTCTTTACTGTAATTTCTCCCGATGCAATCTTATCCATAGTCTCCTGTACGAATGTCTTTTCTTCCTCTGTCAGCACATCGCCAAGATCATGATAATCTGCAAGGCCGATTACTTTTTCCTTTATTCCATATTTGTAACATTCTGCCTTCAGCTTGTCATCCGCAGCGTTCTGCGCTGCAATTTTCATCGCATCCCCGATATTGTTTGTAGCACTGGTAAGCACCTTTCCCGGCGCCTCATCATACTGATCCTTTACTGCACCGATTGCATAAATTCCATCCGGAGTATTCTTAATTGCCTCAAAAAGCCCAAGTCCTGCTTCATCTGCATCCTGGGAAATGATATCTGCCCCCTCTTCTATAAATGCGTTTGCCTGTTCTTTTACCTTTGTGGCATCACTAAAATCTCCTGTATACGCAGTCATTGCCTGCGTACCGTTATCCACATATGCAACACCCTGCTCAAATCCCAGGATGTAGCTCTGGATAGACGGAATCTCCATGCCACCTATTGCCGCAACCTTTTTTGTTTTCGTTGCCAGTGCCGCAACAACGCCTGCAATAAATCCCTGTTCATTGTTCAGGTTTTGTAAAGAGCAGACATTGGGGTCCTGATAAATATCTGAACTAGTGATACAAAACATAGTATCCGGATAATCCTGTGCCACCTTTTCCGCCGCATCCTCGAATTCTGTGCCATGTCCGAATATCAGCTTATATCCCTGATCTGCATAACCACGGAATACGCTCTCATAATCAGAGGCCTCTACCTTTTCGGAATAAGCTGTCTCAAATCCCAGCTCCTTGATTTCCTGCAGACCCTCATATGCCTCTTGATTCCATCCTTTATCATTGGCATTTCCCGGAAGGAGCAGTGCTACCTTTTCATCCGATGTTTCCGCCTTTCCGTCGCCGCTGCTGCTCCCGGAACCGCTTCCTTTCGAGCCGCATCCTGCCAGACTGCCTGCCATCACCATTGCCATAGTCAACGCCAAAACCGATTTCATTGCTCTTTTTTTCATAATCATCCTCGCTTTTCTTAATTATTTATCAGTAAAGCCGCAGATGCGGACTTACCTTCCCGGTTAATGTCCCTTGCTTTTTGAAAACGGAGTTCCTAAAGCCGCAGGTCCCCCGCCCTTTTGGCCAAAACATGCAACTACAATCACTGTGAGAAGATATGGTATCATAAGAATGAGCTGTGTAGGAACCCCGATAGAGGCCGCCTGCATCCGGTAAACAAGTGTTTCTCCCGCCCCGAAGACGAGAACTGCCAGCCATGTACCGACTGCTGTATAACGTCCGAAGATGACTGCCGCCAAAGCGATATATCCCCTCCCTGTTACCATATTTTCCGTAAAAAATGACAGTTCTCCCAACGAAAGATATGCCCCGCCAAGCCCTATCACCATAGAACCTGCAATTACACTCAGCCAGCGAATCCGGTTGACATTCAAACCAACGGAATCGATTGCCTGAGGATATTCCCCTGCTCCGCGAATCTGCAGCCCGTACCTGGTCTTATACAGAAGTATGGAGATCAGTACTACCAGCAGGATTCCCAGATAGACCGGAATATTAAAGGGCCCTGCCGGATGAAAGGAGTCAACCTTTCTGGAAGTGGAATCCATTCCAAACAATATTCTATATAAGGTGGTTGTGATTCCTTCTGCGAAGATATTCAGTGCGATACCAACCACCACCTGGTTGGCTTTCATATGTATCGTACAATATGCGAATGCAGCTCCTGAAACTCCTGACATAAGCATTGCGAACAATGCCCCCAGCCATACATTGCCTGTAACATAAGAACCAGCCATACCAGAAAAAGCACCGATCAGCATCATTCCCTCTGCCCCGATATTAAGTACCCCTGAAGACTGCATTATCAAAAGACCAAGTGCTGCAAACAGAATTGAGGTCGAAGAATTTAAAACTACACCCATAAAGCTGAATACGCCATCCATAATCTCACTTCCTTTCCAGTCTGAATGTATCAACTACGACAAATAGAATAACCAGTGCCTGGAGTATGTAAATAACTGCAATCGGCAGGCTTGTAAACATCTGTATCGCGTTTCCTCCGTACCGCATGGCTCCGAATAAGAGGGATGAGAAGAAGATACCTGCACCACCATTATTGCCGAGCAGTGAAACCGCAATTCCGTCAAAGCCGTAACCAGCTGACAGACCCTCCATCACTTTGTGCTGTACGCCGAGTACCTCCATGCTTCCCGCCAGGCCTCCCAGACCTCCCGATATCAACATGGAGAGCAGTACCATCCTTTTCACCGGAATTCCGGCATACTCTGCAACCCGTTGATTGTCCCCCGTCACGGACATCTGAAATCCTGCTGCTGTTCGTCTCCAGTACAATGTATAGATAACAATTGCCGCAGCCGCCAGAAGAATACCTATGGTAAGCTGTGTTTTAGGAAGCAAATTCATAAGCTGTGCAGACTCCTGAATGCTTTCACTCTGGGGATACGTTCCCTTCTCTTCTTTAATGGGGCCATTTACCATGAATGCCACGATATAGATGGCGATGTAATTCATCATAACCGTCGTAATCATCTCACTTGCCTTGAACCTGTTTTTCAGCCACCCCACAATTCCGCCCCAGAGGGCACCCCCGGCGAATCCGGCAATCAGACAGACCGGAACGTGGAGAACCGCCGGAAGCCTTACATAAATTGCCGCTATGGCACTGAATAGCCCTCCCATGTACAGCTGACCCTCAATTCCGATGTTCACCAGCCCACATCTGTAGGCGAATCCATAGCTCAGCCCTACAAATATCATGGTTGTTGTCTTGACAAGTGTTCCCGCAACCGCGTTGGTGCTTCCGAAAGCTCCCCGGAACATCGCTGCGTAAATTTCCAGCGGATTCTCACCCACAAGAACAATTACAATTGCTCCGAGAATTAATGCCAAAAGAATCGACAGGAGAGGTTTCAGCATCTTTTTAATTGTCATCTTTTTCATCCTCCTCTTTGTACTGCATACAGCTGTCAAAAACAAAAAAAGACGCTTCTGATAGTAACTATCAAAAACGTCTTTGTCCTCAAAAAATACATGCTTTGCCTTATATAAATTCTGACACACGGTGTCACTCCCTTTATCATAGGACAGGATGTACAATTAATTATAAATTAATCACGGAGACCTTAACAACTGTATTTAATTTTGTCTGTAATTTAACATATGATTACGGACTTGTCAAGATTTATTTTTATCTGCACCGTCTTTTTCTTAATATCAGGAGACTTGTCACAGAAACCAGTGCAATCCCCGCGGCCGCTGCAGGTATCGCCACATTCGTTTCATCCCCTGTTTTTGTACCGCCTGTTTTGGAGGTATTTCCATGCCGGTCCTTCTGAGCGCCACCTGCGTTTTTTCCGCTGCCGCCATTATCTTTATCGCCGCCGTCACCTTTATCTCCGTCATTCTTTCCGGGAGTCGGTGTTGCCTGCCCTTGATCAGCCTTGCCTACCTCTACAGACAACTGTTTAACCTCGGGTGTCACATCCTGACCATCTGCAGCCAGCTCTTCCACACTCGCTGTGGCCTCCAGTACTGTCTGCGCCTTTACATCACTTCCCAGCCGGAATGTCATATCAACCAGGCTCCCGTTATCTTTCAGGGGAGATGCTGCGGCAAATGCCACAACAATCTCTCCCTCTTTCTTGTTTCCGCTCAGGCAGTCGTTGATTTCGCACATGGCTCCCGACAGCGCATCTCCTGCATTCGCGGATTCCAGTTTCATCTTTTCGCCTTCATACTTAATTCTTATTTTTCCGCTGGTCACCCCGGAAGCCCTTGCTATAGCACAGGAAACCGTTGCCTGGGAATCTTCTTCATTGATTTCTCCTGACTTCAGTTCAATCAAAGGAATTTCTGCTGCATATACGGGCATACTGTGACCCAGCAAAAGTGCACAGATCAGAACCGCTGCCGCTTTAATGAAAATATGTTTCATGTGGATTATCCTGCCTTCCCTGACTACTAATTACGAAAAGAATCGATTATCTCTGCCGACAGTTTCAAAATTTGAGTGACATCCTTGGTATCCTGCTTCTGATCTCTATTGACATCGGCTGCATCCAGGTTCTCCTGGGAGAGGTCTGTAAGCTCTGCCGTGTATTTCAGAAGGAGAGCCGAATCTGCAGTATCCACCTTGCCATCTCCATTTACATCTCCGAGAAGACGTGCTTCCAATAATTCCCTGATCAGTCCCTTAAGTGCCTCATTAATCTCGCTTTGAACTGCATTTTCATCATTTAGCACTTCCACGGCTTTCGTATTGGCAGCATTCAGACCTTCCAGACTGGCTTCCACATACTTTTCCCTGTCAGCAAGAATCCCGGCTGCTTTGTTTACCATATTCTGAAGTTCTGTCTTGTTTCCTTTCAGCTTCAGTCCGCCCATTGCCGTCAGCAGATTATTATATACTTCATCCGCCTCACTGTCTGTTGCATTCGGATCAGCCTCCACTGCCTTTGCTGCATCGAGAGCTTCTTTCAGGTCTGCAATACTGCTGCCTGTGTATTTTTCTTCATTTTCCAGAATCTGCTCCACTGTCTGAATCAGTTTTTTCAACCGGGAATCCTCTTTCTCCAGCATACTGTTCACTGCCGTGATTAAGTCTCTTGTGGCCGAATTAATCTCATCCTGAGACGCATTTACATTCCCTACAACTGCCTCGGCAGATGTAAGCGCATCTCTTACTGCCTGGATGCTTGCCTCGGTGTAGGTCTTGGCTGTGACAGGGTCCTCCAGAATGGCTTTTGTTCCACTGATTGCTGCTTTCAATCCATAGTTGGCTGTTCCATACTCCAGATTTGCATATGCTGTAATCAGACTACGAAATGCTGTATCCACTTCTGGCTGCGTTGCATGTTCATCCGCAACAACTGCCCTGGCCTCATCAAGAGCCGTCTGCAGCGCCAAAAAGCTCTCAGGGGTATACGGATTGTTCGCTTCCTGCTCTCTCTCCATCTCTTCGCCCATGGTAATCGCCAGATTCAGTGCTGTCGTATCCACAGGAATCATTACGTTAACATCCAGAACAGTTGTTGCAGTTGCACCATTCTCAGCGTAGGAGATTGTAATGGACTGACTTCCCACCAAAGAACTGTCAAATCCGTCTGCCTGAATCAACCCCAAATCACTGATCAATTTTGTATTGCCATCCTCGTAAGCAGCCTCCAGAACCATGCCTGTCAGATCCAGCTCCTCCCCGGGCAGATAGGAGAGCTTGCCGGGCTGCGTCTTGACTGTAATCCCTGTTACCTTCGGAACTTCAACAAGGGCTGCGATTTTCTCCTGCAGATCTTTCAATGCTCCATCTACAGTATCCTGATATGCCTCCTGGTCCCCGCTGACAGCTGTTGCCGTATTCAAAGCACCTAAAAACGCCGCCCAGGTATCTGCCGTATAATAGCTTTCCTTCTCTTTGAGTTGTTCTGCCTCTGCGAGCACTGCTTCCAGACCGCTTCTATCCACAGTCGTGTAGACTTCCCATTCCCAAACGCCGATTCCATCACTGTCATAAGCAGGTTTTTCCAATGTACAACGCAGTGCCCGTGCCTCAACCGGATTCTCGAATTTTATATGATTAAGGGCATTGGCTTTAATATCTTTGTTAACAGTTTTTAAGGGAACCCATTCGTCACTGTTCATAGGCAGATACGTAAAGGCATAACTCTTAGGTGTTTTGATTCCTCCATCATCGTTCCAGATATACAGGTCGGAAACCGTAACCGTCGCACCCGCCGGCCAGGAGTATTCCAGCCATTCAGAACCGCTTGCGTTGCCCCAGGTTCCCCAGTGTCCTCCGCTGAGCTTCACACCATCTCTGACAGCAGGAAGTGATTCCCAGCCCGATGTGAAGCTGGCTGTGAGCCCTGCAACGTAAGCGAGATTTCCGTTCTTCGGCTTCAGGTTCTTCATGGCCATCAGCAAATCAGAGAGTGCTTTGTCCACCTCTTCCTGGGTAGCCTTATTGTTTTTAAGAACTATATCCGCCGCTGCATTCGCATCCTTCACCGGATTCAGCCCATCGACAAGCTGTGATGCCTTCAGTGAATTCACCTGGTTATATACCTTCTTCAGTTCCGTTTTGTCAGTGAGTCCTTCTCCGTATCCGTAGACCTTCCACTCCAGGATTCCGCATCCCAGCCCCACGGGCTTCATGTCAATCCGGATTCCGGTAATTCGTGCAGGTTCAAAGGTTGTGGTGTTGTACTTATTGAGTTTGTTCTCAAGTCCGGACACGTTTCTCGGCATATACCAGTTACCGTTCTCATCCCGCAATTTCACCTGCATATCTTTTGGCTGAAAGTTTCCGCCTCCATCACGGAAGACATACACATCCATGGAGTCAACGATGATAGTTCCTTCCCAGGTATACTGCACCCAAGCTGGTCCGCCCTGGTCACCAAGCCAGTTATGCCATGCTCCGTTGCTTGTATCTCCGGAAGAACTCGGATCAACACCGTTATTCAATGATGCCACCCCACCCAGATCCTGCACAGAGTTGATGATTGCAGTTGCATTTGCAACCGTTGCAAGGTTCTGTTTATTACCAGCTACAACGTATACAGTCACAGCAACCCTCTGCTCACTGCCTTTCACAGTTCCTTCTGCTGTAAAGGATCCTTTTTTCTCGTATTTTTCCGGATTGACTGCCGCCCATTCCACCTCAGCATCTGTAACGATTCCATCCGGGAGGATTACCTCTACTTCTGCAGGAAGTTCCGGAGCAGTTCCTTCCTGTGTCGTAACGCTGACTCCACGTTCCACACCATCCACTTCACCGGCCATCTTTAATGTGCTATCCTTGTAAGCAGATACATCGGCATCAATTGCTGTAAAACGCACCACATATGTTCCCGGCTTGGATGCCTTCAGCACCGCACTTGCCTGATCTGCATTTCCAATCACAGCATTGCCGCCCTCCGGCTGCTCTAAGACGCTCCACTTATATTTCAATTCGCCATGATACAGCGGATCACTCTTCGCTTCTCCGTTCAGGGATGCAACACTCAGGTTCACCGAATCCTGCACAGCCGTTACTTCGCCAATCGTCGGAGCGGCTCTGTCGGGAGCAGCTTCCAGGGTAACCGTCTTTTCTGCCGTTGTCTTTAATGTTCCATCACTTACAGTCAATGCAATTACATATTCACCCTCTTTGGAGCCAACAGCCTGTGTATTCGGCATATTGGGATCTGCAAAAGTCATAGCTGCACCTTCTGGTATCTTCGTGGCAGCCCACGTATAGGTCAGGCTTCCATCCCAGGCACCATCATCGTAAGCAGTGCTCTTGACATCAAAGGGAACCAGTGCCTGAAGTTTCTCGTCTGCCGTCTTGATTTTAACGGCCGGAGCCTCATTCTCGCCACCGTCCATCTTCTCGATGGTAACTTGTGCTGTAGTGCCGGCAATCATAACATTTGCCGTACCCTTATTATCCTTTATATAACACTGTCCTGCTGCCTCTCCGTTCAGATTAATGCTGTAGAAACCGTCCTTCACACCTGTGCCACTTAAGGAAATCTTGGACAGATGTGATGTATCTGTCAGGCATTTCAAAGTCAGATCAAAATACGTACCCGACGCATCTATAACTGCCTCTGTACAGGAATCCTGCTCCAGTGTCAGATAAACCTTGTCATCAAGCACGTTGATACGCTTACCAATTCCGTCCTTCGGCACAATTGTATAGCGCTCTCCTTCTTTAGAGGCCGTACTTCCATATCCTACCACCCCAAAAACCGGGTCCGTCACTACATCAGAACTGATGGACAGCAAAGAACCATAAAGTCCTTCGTCGCTCTCACCAGAAAAATCATTCCACCCATTATTCATCACACGGGTACCGCCGTCATTGACATTCATTGCACCATGTCCACCCTTGTACATGGTGTATCTCCAGCTTACATTACCGATGTATTTGTCGCTGATCTGTCCCATATTGATTGCATTGAAGTTGGATAATTTCGCAGCATAGTTTACTCGTTGCGCCCATGCACTGGAATCTGTATCCCAGCCATTATCCTGATAGCGCAGCCAGTCATCCATAATGGAGCCTGCCAAAGACGCAGTATACTGGAAGTTCCACCAGTTCTCACCACCTATAAATACAGGGTCCGCGTACTGGTACCAGGTTGGCTGCAGCCCCCGCATTGCACGGGTTTTCCACTCTGCCATCTCCATCTTGCCAAGTGCATTTGCCGCATTACTGTCATTTGGATAATAAGTACGCAGTGCCTTGGCTGCAGCATATGCCCCTTCCTCTCCGGTATTATCATATACAAACTCTGACCCGTAAGGGTAAGTTGCTCTTGTCATATTACTGCCCTTGTCGTAGGCAAATTTTTTCTGCAGTCTGCCGGCTTCATCCGTCATACCTTCCGCGCGGAGGGCTTCAATAATATCCGGAACCTGCTGCTCTCCATAGAATCCGATGGCACCTGTGCCTACACGATTGTAATAAATATTATACGCCTTATCCAGATAATACCGCGCGCTTTCACGATAATCAATCAGATCCGGATATGCTTTCTGTATCCGATACATATTGAAAAATCCAGTTGCTTCCATTACCTCGGAAAATGTACGGTTGTACGGTGCCTGGCTGCTTCCGTAGATACCGGATCCCGACAGATAGTTTGCAACCGTGTAATTTTCCTGGGTATACTTCATATAGTTTTCCCACATAAAGTCAATCAGATAACGCTCAATGGATTCAACCTCTTCAGGGTCCGGATCCAGATAATTCTTCATGGTCATAAAGTTAATGTTGTCATGGCTCCAATCATCACCCCAATGGTTCTTCGCATTTTGGTCAACACCACTTGCAAAATACCAATCATTGTAGATACCGTAGGTGGGACTGTCGGGGTTGTTGTCCTGCTGGTTATTAACCATAAAGTCGGAATGTGTCTCAATGGACTCGTCCAGCTCAGCCAGGACATTGAACTCAAACTGTGTGAACTTATCGATCCACTGGTCACCCACTTTCAGCTTATAATTGACACGTATGCTGTTATTTCCGATGCAGCCGAAGGTAAGGTCGTAGATATGGTGCCACTCACCATTCACAAGCTTTTCCTCCGCGAATTTGCAGGACTCCTCATAATCCGGATTCCCGTCATGAGCTCCCCGTCCGCCGCGGGAATTGTCGACCATGCCACTCTTCTTCTCCGGAATATGACTATCATCAAAAGGATCATTCTCATGTACACATTGTATATCAACATCCTGAACCTGAATTTTATCATTATCATAGTGCAGATCCAGCTTGGCCGGCATGTTAATTGCCGTCTGGAATCCAGGTACCGCAACCGCATCAATCATTCCGGAAT
>CAMKHH010000020.1 GCA_946412445.1 uncultured Eubacterium sp. | reverse complement strand
CCCTGGCAGGGCTTCCTTCCAGTTCAATATTTATCTTGACATTCTCTTTCTTCCATAAATCAACGGAAGCCTGTACCGGTGTGGATCCGATGTCAAATCTCAGATATCCCATATCCGAGGTGACCGGCTCCCCGTTCTTATCATAGATTACCAGATTCGCTGTCTTTTCTCCATCTTCCGTCATACCGTCTACGCTGACCTCAGCTTTTACCCGGTCAATCTTTTTAATGATGGATTTAGGCCCTGTTATAGTCACCGTTTTAGGATTCAGCGTTATCTTACCGACCTCATAATCCCGTCCCGGAACCGTATCTCCGGTATCTACATCGATATTAAAGGTCTGCTGTTCGATGTCTTCTATGATAACAGGAATTGTTGTTCTGGACAAGGATATGTTCTCCCCCCTTATGCCCGGGCAGGACACGGTAACCGGAACATATACCGGCGAGGTGTTCATATCTACAATCTGAGTTAAATCCGCCTCTGCTACAATATCCGCCTCTTTAATCTTTGAGAGGGCCGTCCGATTATCCCGGATGGTAACTTTGATGGTTTTGTACTGATCATCAATCCGGTAGGTTTTCTTCCCTGTCTCAATATAATTTGCATGCGTAATATTGACTGGGACATCATAGGTCTGGGGTCTTATCGGATCACTGACTTCCACCACCACATACCAGATTAATATTGCAACAAGTACAGAAATAATTTTCAGAGCCAGGTTATTTTTCAGTAGTTTTTTCATGTCTTACCCGCCCTTTCCAACGCTGAAACCTGGTTTTTTGCTGCTGCTTTGACATCTTTTGAATCTTATGAAGCTGTTCTCTCAAGTCGCTGGAAGACACCGCTGTCCTGATTTCACCATTTAATGCAATAGAAACATGACCGGTCTCTTCTGATACAATAATTGTCAAAGAGTCGCTGACCTCACTGATTCCTATGGCAGCACGATGCCTGGTCCCAAGCTCCTTGCTTATTGCCATGCTGTCGGATAAGGGAAGATAACAGGTCGCAGCAGCCACCCGATCCCCTCTTACAATGACAGCACCGTCATGCAGAGGTGTATTATGCTCAAATATATTAATCAGCAGCTGCCCTGTCAGAACTGCATCAACAGGAATACCGGTTTTTTCGTAATCTGCCAGAGATATGTTCTGCTCAATTACAATCAGCGCACCTGTCTTTACTTCTCCCATCTCAAAGCTTGCACGAACCAGTTCATTCAACGTCTGATCATTAAATCTTAAATTATCTTCCACATTGCCCGCTCCCAGAATCAGGAACGAATCAAAAAAATTCCGGTCTCCCAACTGCTCCAATACCCGGCGCAGTTCTGGCTGAAAGACAATCACTACCGCTGTAATGGCGGCGACACTTACCATCTTAAAGATCTCGATGATTACATCCATTTCAAAAAAATTGGCAATCAGAATAAATACACCGATAAAGACAACACCTCTAAGCAGAAGATATGCCCGCGTATTTTTCACCCAGAGAATCAGATGGTATACAAAGTAAGCAATTATCAAAATTTGTATAATGTCTATGAATTCCACATGTTTCGGAAGCTGACGTGGAAATGTGAAATTAACAAATTGTGTTTTAAACCATATAATAATCTTATCCAAAGCATCACTTCCTTTCCACTTTTTCCCTTCCGATAAGCTGCACAGGTTTAATTATGGAGCCTTTTCAATATCCTCTAAAATTTTCTCCAGTTTTTCCTCAAAATCAATATCGGAAAATCCAGGCTGTGCATCCGTTTCTTCCGGATACGCAGATTTTTCTGAAAGCTCCTGCTCATCAAAACGTTCAAAATCTTCAGATTGACTGTCCAGATCCTTTCCCGGCATGTCCGGGATTGAAAGATTGCTGTTCTTCAAACTGCTTCTTCTTTTCATCACAGATTTCTTAGGTACAGCCTTTACATAGTAATAGTAAGTATCATCCTGATATTCCAGAAATTCGCTTCTTCGATAATCCGCATGATAAGCGAAGAATTCTAAAATCAGGGCACATAAGCCAGCGCCGATTGTTCCTATAAAAACCACCGGTATGGAAACCTCTGCCTTCAGCAGTATCGCCGCACACATGGCTATAATGATATAGCATAAGCATCCTGTCCCGATTGCCAGGTACCACGCAAAATCCACGCTCGTTCTACGTATGGCATATACAATAACAACAACTGCAGTACCGGCAATTATAAATACATACATTGCTTTATTATGAAAGACGCCGCCGATCAATGCCTGAATATTGCCAGGTATATCCTGCTCCTCCAGCTTTTTTAATGGTTCCGCAATCTCCCTGACCATCCGTATGTAATAATATGTTATCGTGCCTATACATACAGATATCGCCGATCCCGGTCCTCTTAAAAGACCACATCCAAGCGGTATCATACACGGCATACCCAAAGAAAAGGCGGCCGGTGTCATGACTATGGCCAGCGCATCTTTGGAGGAAAATCTGAAATAGAGCAGATACATAAGCGCAAACAGTAATAACGTAACTCCACCCACTTCAATGCCCAGCGCAAAAGTATGCAGTGTAATTATTATTCCACCGAATATCACGATCATATACATTGGGAGTATCGAGCAAAGCAGGGCCAGAATCAGAATTACAAAAAAATTATTAAGTACTTTTAAATAATCGAGATTTCTGTTTATACTTGTAAAAACAAAAACCGCCAGTAGAAATTTTAATATAGCATTAGCATAAAAGCTATATCTTCCATATAAAATCTGCAACTTCTCCTTTAGTTCAAGTAATTCTGTCATCAAAAATGCCCTCCCGGTTTCTTACGCAGGGCTCCCTGTGTTTCCATCGTATAATCTTTTTCCAGTTTTTTAAGGGACCTGTCATAGTCTTCCAAACTTTTTATTGCTTTTGCATAACGAATAGAAGCAACTGTGTAGGTGATGCCGGAATAGATGGCCAGCATTAATATATACCCCACAACTGCTTCAAAAATAAATGATTCTAATTTCAAACCGCTCATCTTATGCATCACGGTTTCCATATTATATACCACAGCTAACCCCAGTATAAGGATATAAGCAATCGTAGAAGCAAAGAAATTCTTCAGCAAAGACATACCGATATAATCACTGCGGTAGTATTTGCCGATTTTCAGATATCTCTTTTCTTCCTTCTTTTCATAGCGGGCCAATCTGGTCATCAGCGCTACTCTCTCTGTGTTCAGCATAGACTCTCCTTTATCCGAATCTCTACAGTCCATAAGATATTGTACCATACTTCCCCAGTTATGAAAAGAATTTCTTGCTGCTATTCAGCTACAGTCCCCGTCCGATACATACAGTCAGGAAATAAACCCTCTCCACTCCATGCTCTTTGAGAAGCCGGGCCAGTGTATCTACCGTGCTTCCTGTAGTATAAATATCGTCCACGAGCACTGCGGTTTTGTACCTTACTTCCTGTACTAAGGTAAATGCCTCTCTTAAATTTCGTCTCCGCTCCGCCGGATCCAGATTCTTTTGTGCACGGGTTTTCTTTCTTCTTTTCATAGAACGGGAATCCACCGGAATATCCCAGATCTTTCCTAATACATCTGCCAGCACTTTCGCTTGATTATATCCCCTTTTGCTTAGCTTTCCTGCGTGTACCGGAACAGGAATCAGCGCCTCCGGCTTCCAGGATGTTACATATGATGATGCAAACAGGTTCAGCATCTCTCCGTAAAATCTGCCATATTCCTGCCTGCCACCGTATTTATATCTTGCTATGGATGCCTTTATTTTGCCGCAATACAAGAAAACAGCAAACCCACAGTCGAAACTGAACTCATGTCTTTCACAGTCCAGACAAAATTCTTTCTCATCACTGTCTATAGGCTTACTGCATCGTAAACATCTGGGTCCTGTAATTGGTTTTACTTCATCCCGGCACTGCAAACAGACCGGGTGCTCCCGGCCTGAAACTACGCAATCGCATAAGGCACAGCGCTTAGGATATAAGATATCTAAAAATTTCATTCAGAGTCCTCTCTCCCCGATGACTCTCTTCCGATACAGCCTTGTTACGTTGTTACATCTCTGCAATACGCTCAGCCAGCGTCGTATACCGGCTTTCCTCCTGATGGTTGTCTATCATAGCCTGAAAAGTCACGTCGCTTCCTACCAGTGTCACACATCTTCGTGCTCTGGTAACAGCCGTATAAAGCAAATTTCTGGTCATAAGCATCCTTGGTCCCCCAAGCAGAGGAATAATCACGGCAGGGTATTCACTCCCCTGCGCTTTATGGATGGTCGTAGCGTAAGCCAGCTCCAGCTCATCCAATTGTTTGTATGTATACTCCACAAAGCGGTGCTCGTCATACTCTACGGTCAACAGTTCGGCATACGGGTTAATCTCCCTGATGATTCCTAAATCCCCATTAAAGATTCCCATGCCCTGTTCGGCTGCAATTCCATATTGCCCCCTTACTTCCCATCCCAGCTGGTAATTATTCTTAATCTGCATTACCTTGTCGCCTTCCCGGAAAACCGCATGCACTGTCTCTTTTTCCTTCTTCTCTCCGGAAGGCGGATTCAGATACCGCTGCAGAACCTTATTCAGGTTTTCTACTCCAAGAGCACCCTTTCGCATGGGTGCCAGTACCTGAATATCCATGGAACCGGCTTCCACATATTTCGGAAGTTTTTTCAGAATGAGTGTCAGGATTACATTAAGAACCAGATTAGAATCATATCGCTTCAGGAAGAAAAAATCCAGGCTTTTATTATCCAGGAGAATCTGTTCACCGGCATGTATCTTATGGGCATTCACTACGATGTCGCTTTTTGCAGCCTGCCGGAAAATCCTGGTTAATTCCACCACCCGGAAACACCCCGACTGTATCATATCCCGCAGGACACTGCCGGGACCCACACTGGGCAGCTGGTTCATATCTCCCACCAGAATCAAACGGGTTCCGGGTACTATGGCGGTCAGAAGTGCATGCATCAGCTGAATGTCAACCATAGACATCTCATCTATGATGATCACATCTGCTTCCAGCGGATTATCCTGGTTCCTTTCAAAATTCACATTCGAAGAAGACTCATCTACGACACCGGATATCTCCAGCAGGCGGTGAATTGTAGAAGCCACATACCCCGTCGTCTCAGTCATACGTTTCGCAGCCCGTCCTGTCGGAGCCGCCAGAAGGATGTCCATCCCCTCCGATGCAAAATACTTTATCATGGCATTGATCGTGGTTGTCTTACCGGTACCCGGTCCGCCTGTTAAAATCATCAGCCCATCACATGCGGCTTCAATCACGGCCTGCCGCTGTATATCATCCAATTCGATTTCAGAGTTTTTTTCGATACCTTGAATACGGTGCCCCACCTGCATCCTATCATCTTCACATGTAATATTCAGCTCATGAAGCATACGTGCTGTATTGAGTTCAAGATAGTAGAACTGGCTTGCATAAACAATCGTCTGAGCCCTTCCTTCCGAATCCTGCTTTTCTTTTAAAATTACCTTCCGGTCTATGGCCATATCCATCAGATACTTGTCCATAGATTCTGAATAAACACCCAGCATCTCCTCTGCTCTGTGAAATAATACAGGTTTCGGCAAGTAGATATGCCCCTGGGCACTTGCCTGGGAGAGCACATAATACAAACCACTGCGTATGCGAAACTCCGAGTCCATGTGTATTCCCACCCTGGATGCAATTTCATCGGCCGTTTTAAATCCAACCCCCGGTATGTCCTCCGCAATTTTATAAGGATTTTCTTTCAGTACACGGTAGACATTATCTCCGTACTGATGAAATATCTTAATTCCGAGTCCCAGCGAAACTCCATATTGGCCCATGAAGATAATCGCATCCTGCATCTCAGACTTTTCTGATACCTGCACTGCAATTTCTCTTGCCTTTTTTTCGCTGATTCCCTTGATTTCGGACAGTCTTTCCGGTTCCTCATCTATAATCCGCAGAGTATCCTCTCCAAATCTTCGGACAATTCTGGCTGCCAGAGCAGCACCCACTCCTTTGATGGCTCCCGAACCCAGATATCGTTCCATAGACTCTGAATCTTTCGGTAACCTAGTCTCATAGGTATCCACCCGGAACTGCTGTCCATATACGGCATGTGCCGTATACTCTCCCGTAACCTCCAGAAGTTCTCCCTCATTGACGTACTGGAAGGTTCCCACACAGGTCACCTCACTGGCTTCCACCTTTAAGTTAAGTACCGTATATCCATTCTCTTCATTTCTGAAAATGATATGTTCGACATATCCCTCTACTTTATCTTTCATGTTCCCTCTGCCATCTCTCGTACTCTTAATGATTGAATTTATCCATCATCTCAACGTACTTTCCGGTACCCACAGCCACGGCAAGCTCCGGATTCTCGGTTGTCATCGTGTTAATACCTGTCCTTTCCTGAATCACCTCTTCTATACCATCTAAAAGTGCGCCTCCGCCGGTCAGTACAATCCCCCTGTCTGCCACATCAGCCGCCAGTTCCGGAGGAGTTTTCTCCAGAACATTCTGAACGGTTTCCACAATCTGGTTCACCGTATATTTCAATGCCTCGCAGACCTCGGGTGATGTCAGATGAACAGCCTTCGGAAGCCCTGTTACAACGTTGCGCCCTTTGATATCCATGGATTTTTCCTCAAGACGTTTATAAGCGGTCCCTATCTTCAGCTTTACCGCCTCTGCCGTCTGTTCTCCGATGAATAACTTGTGATTCTTTCTTACGTATCGTATAATTGCCTCGTTAAAATTGTCACCGGCTACCCGGATGGAAGATGCAACAACAATTCCTCCCAATGAAATTACCGCCACATCGGTTGTGCCCCCTCCGATATCTACAATCATATTGCCAAATGGCTTTGTTATGTCAATTCCGGCTCCGATAGCCGCAGCAATAGGTTCTTCTATAATCGTCACATCTCTGGCGCCGGCCTGATATGTGGCCTCTTCCACTGCTCTTCGTTCCACATCGGTCACTCCACTGGGCACACAGATAGAAATGCGTGGTTTCCTGAATGACTTTCTCCCCATGGATTTCTGAATAAAATAACGCAGCATCTTCTCCGTAATCATGTAATCAGAGATGACTCCCTGACGAAGCGGACGGATTGCCATGATGTTACCCGGTGTCCGGCCAATCATCTGCCTGGCTTCCTCTCCAATTGCCCTTACCTTATCGGCGTCTTTATCATAAGCAACCACAGACGGCTCTTTCAGCACGATTCCTTTACCTTTCGTATACACCAGAATACTGGCCGTACCCAAATCAATTCCAATATCCGTTACCGCAGCCATAATAAGTCCCCTTTCAATTCGGCTTTCAATCCCATTATAAACATAGAGTGAAGAAATGAAAAGCAGTTTTTAGAGATATTTTTTGACATATTGTCCTGTATAAGACTCAGGAACCGACACAATATGCTCCGGTGTGCCATAAGCTATCACCGTTCCTCCTTTATCGCCGCCCTCCGGACCTATATCGATGATATAGTCCGCAGTTTTGATCACGTCCAGGTTATGCTCTATGACAACCACTGTATTTCCGCCTTCTGAAAGCCTTTTTAAAATTTCAATCAGCTTATGCACATCTGCAAAATGCAGTCCTGTGGTCGGCTCATCGAGAATATAAATGGTTTTCCCGGTACTGCGTTTACTCAGTTCCGTAGCGAGTTTGATTCGCTGCGCCTCTCCTCCGGACAGAGTGGTAGATGGCTGTCCCAGTCTGATATAAGACAATCCCACGTCGTACAATGTCTCTATTTTTCTGCGGACAGAAGGCACATGTTCAAAGAACGTCATCGCCTCCTCCACAGTCATGTCCAATACATCATAGATACTCTTACCCTTGTATTTCACCTCCAGGGTCTCCCTGTTATAGCGCTTTCCCTGGCATACTTCACAAGGTACATACACATCCGGAAGAAAGTGCATCTCAATTTTAATGATTCCATCACCGCTGCAGGCTTCGCAGCGTCCTCCTTTGACATTAAAGCTGAAACGTCCTTTTTTATATCCCCTGGCCTTGGCATCAGCAGTAGATGCAAACAAGTCCCTGATCATGTCGAAAACACCGGTATATGTGGCCGGATTGGACCGGGGAGTTCTTCCTATCGGAGACTGATCAATATCAATAACCTTATCCAACTGCTCAATGCCCTCAATTTTCCTGTGCTTTCCAGGTATAATTCTGGCTCTGTTCAATTCTCTGGCCAGTCTCTTATATAATATCTCATTGACCAGCGAACTTTTTCCCGAACCCGAAACACCAGTTACACAGGTCATAACACCCAAAGGAAATTTTACATCGATATTTTTCAGATTATTCTCCTGTGCCCCACACACTTTCAGCCATCCGGCCGGCTTCTTCCGTGTCTCCGGAACCGGAATTCTCATACGTCCGCTTAGGTATGCCCCGGTAACAGAGTTTTTATTCTTCATCAGTTCCTTTGCCGTTCCGATTGCAACCAGTTCCCCGCCATGCTCTCCGGCACCGGGTCCGATGTCCACCACGCAATCTGCAGCCAGCATAGTATCCTCATCGTGTTCCACCACGATCAGTGAGTTCCCTAGATCCCGAAGATGCAGCAATGTTTTCAGAAGCTTATCGTTATCCCTTTGGTGGAGACCTATACTCGGTTCATCCAGAATATAGGCAACACCTACAAGGCCTGAACCAATCTGGGTAGCCAGGCGGATACGCTGTGCCTCTCCTCCGGACAACGTTGCGGTAGCACGGGCAAGTGTCAGATAATCTAACCCTACGTCCATCAAAAATTGAACACGCGCCCTGATTTCCTTTAAAATCTGCTTTCCTATCAGATTCTGCTGACTGGTCAGCTTCAAATCCGTCATAAATGCTGTCAGTTTCGCAATGGACATCGAAGTAAGTTCAAAGATATTCTTATCCCCCACGGTCACGGCCAGTGAAGTGGCTTTCAGCCTTTGCCCATGACAATCCGGGCAGGGTGTGATTCTCATAAAGGATTCGTACTCCTGCCTTGTGCTTTCCGAACCCGTCTCCCTGTAACGGCGTTCCACATTCTTAATCAGGCCCTCAAACGCCACGTCATAGACGCCTTCGCCCCGTTGTCCTTTATAGTATACCTTTACTTTTTTTCCATCCGTCCCCTCAATCAGTATATCATGGATTTTCTTTGGATAGTCCTGAAATGGGGTATCCAGTGAAAAACTGTACTCCCTTGCCAGTGCATCCAGAATCGCTCTGGTGTAACTGGACTTATCCGTACAGGACTGCCAGCCCAGCACCACAATTGCTCCTTCCAGGATACTTAAGGAAGGATCCGGGATCATCAGTTCTTCCGAAAACTCCATCTTATATCCCAGACCGTAACAGCTGGGGCAGGCTCCAAATGGATTGTTGAAAGAAAAGCTCCTGGGTTCAATCTCATCCATACCGATTCCACAGTCCGGGCAGGAGAAACTCTGGCTGAAATTCAGAATATTGCCATCCATCGTATCCACTACCAGAAGGCCGCCTGACAGTTCAAGCACACTTTCAATGGAGTCTGTCAGTCTTTTTTGGATTCCCTCCTTTATCATCAGACGGTCCACCACAATCTCTATGTTATGCTTTAAATTCTTATCTAATGTAATATCTTCGGTCAGTTCGTAAAGGCTGCCGTCCACCTGCACACGTACATAACCACTTCTTTTCGCCTGCTCCAGCACCTTTTCGTGTCTTCCCTTCCTGCCCCTGACCACAGGTGCAAGCAATTGGATTTTCGTACGTTCCGGAAGGCTCATAATTTTATCTACCATTTGATCCACAGTCTGTTTACTG
>CAMKHH010000019.1 GCA_946412445.1 uncultured Eubacterium sp. | reverse complement strand
GAGGGTGCAGACAATTATCTGTTTTAACAAAGAAGATCTGGTCCGTCAGGCAGAGGTGTCTTCTCTGGAAAATGTTTACAAAAGCTGTGGTTATGAGGTACTTGTAAGCAGTGCTGCCACAGAAGAGGGTGTTGAAGGGATAAGAGCAAAGCTGGAGGGAAAAACCACAGTTGTGGCAGGGCCTTCCGGTGTGGGCAAGTCATCTCTGACCAATCTTCTGCAGGAACACGTTCAGATGGAGACCGGAGAAATCAGCCAGAAACTGAAACGCGGGAAACACACAACCAGGCATTCCCAGGTAATCCCGGTTAGTGCAGATACGTTTCTGATGGACACACCTGGATTCAGTTCTCTTGCTACCATCGATGTGCCGAAGGAGGAGCTTCGTTTCTATTTTCCGGAATTCAGGGAATATGAGGGTCGATGCCGCTTTAATGGCTGTCTTCATGTAGATGAGCCTGACTGTGCGGTGAAGCAAGGCGTGGAGTCTGGTACAATTAGTGCTTCCAGATATGAAAACTATAAGATGTTTTATAAAGAATTGAAAGAGAAAGAAAGAAGGAGGTACTAGTTGATGTATCAGTTATCACCGTCAATTCTCGGAGCGGATTTTTTCAGGTTGGGCGAACAGATAGCAGAGGTGGAAAAGGCAGGCTGCGGATGGCTTCATATTGATGTGATGGATGGGATGTTTGTACCAAGCATATCCATGGGGATGCCTGTGATCAGCTCTCTCAGAAAAAAAACAGACCTCTTTTTTGATGTGCACCTTATGGTGGAGCAGCCGGAACGCTATGTGGAAGAATTTATCAGATGCGGGGCCGATATGATAACCATTCATGCAGAAGCCTGTACACACCTTGACCGGACATTGAATCTGATTCATGAATGCGGAGCAAAAGCCGGAATTGCATTGAACCCTGCAACCTCTCTTACAGCTTTGGACTTCGTCATGGATAAAGTAGATATGGTTCTGCTGATGACAGTCAATCCGGGATTCGGAGGGCAAAGCTACATCGAATCCTGTACACCAAAAATCCGAAAGCTGAAAAG
This sequence comes from uncultured Eubacterium sp., assembly GCA_946412445.1. Classification (GTDB taxonomy): domain Bacteria; phylum Bacillota; class Clostridia; order Lachnospirales; family Lachnospiraceae; genus Novisyntrophococcus. The sequence continues at coordinate 8,846 of CAMKHH010000019.1, read as the reverse complement.
AATCATCGATACGTTGGGAAAAGAGATTGACATAGAGGTGGATGGAGGAATCAACGAGGCTACGGTTGAAACAGTGCTGAAAGCCGGCGCCAATATTATTGTAGCGGGCTCAGGGGTGTTTCAGGGAAATATCGCAGAAAATGTCCATATGTTTCAGAAAAAGTTCAGCGAATGCAGCGTGTTGACGGAGGATTAGAAATTGAAAACGATTTTAATCAGCGGGGGCGATATCAATTCTGATTTTGCCCTCGATTTTTTAGAAAAGAACGAGGCAGACTATATAATTGCCATAGACAAGGGACTGATGTTCTGCCATATGCACGGTATTCGGCCTACGCATATTGTAGGTGATTTTGACAGCCTCCCTCCCGGAATACTGGAAACCTATGAAAAAAATCCGGAGATTTACATCAAACGGCTGCAGCCTGAAAAAGATGATTCAGATACAGAATCAGCGCTGCATGTTGCGTTAGAGCTTCATTCGGATAGCATCTGTCTTTTAGGGGCCACAGGTACCCGCGTGGATCATATGATGGCCAACCTGCAGCTTTTGACCTATGCCGCTCTTCATGGAATACGGATGTATCTTGCAGATGCGTATAATTTAGTGACTGCCCTGACTTCTTCCACAATTCTGAAGAGGGAAGAGCAGTACGGAAATTATGTATCCTTTTTCTCCATGGGAGATGAGGTTCCCGGACTGACTTTAAAAGGATTTAAATATCCACTTACAAATTATGCTCTGACCAATGCCTCCTGTGGCCTTTCTCTGAGCAATGAGATATTGGAAGAAGAAGCCAAGGTAAGCTTTGAAAGCGGAATCCTTCTTATGGTGCAGTCAAAAGATAAATAAAAGCTGTAATATTGTAAAGAGTCCCCGCCGGCCCCGGCGGGGACTCTTTACCAAAACAGTTCAGTATAATGCTTAAAAAAATAAAGAAAAAACTTGACAAATTATGAAAAGTGACGTAAATTAATCATTAGGTAAACGTTTACGTAGAAAGCTTGTAGTGGGTGATAATGGAAAAAGGAAGACAAAGAGGCAATGTAACTATAAAAGACATAGCCTGTGCAAGTGGTGTCTCAATTGCAACAGTATCCAGAGTGATGAACAATATTTCGGGGCGATGCAGTGCCGAGACCGAGGTGAAGATACGTCAGATTGCGGAAAAGATGGGATATGTTCCAAATGTCATGGCAAGATCACTGGTGACCCAGAGATCCGGCCTGGTTGCGGTTTTAATACCTGATATACACTATTACTATTATCAGGAATTATATGCCGGCTTGGAGGACTATTTTAAACAGTATGATATTCGGCCTATTTTGTGTACGACTTTACAGAACATGGAAAGAGAGAGACAGTATATACAAAGTATGTCAAATGGTCTTGTGGACGGGATGATTATTGCCACATTGAATGGCCCTGAGAATAACGAAGAGATTCTGAAGCTGGCAGAGAAAGGCTTCCCGATTGTTACGCTGGAACGTTACGGAAGTGATCTGGATAACTGTTGTAATGTCAGGGGTGACAATGTTATGGCCGGAGAGATGGCAGTGGATTATCTTTATGAAAACGGTCATCGGAGAATTGCTTTTATCTGCGGGCCGGACGATGCAAAGAACAGTTCACTTCGCTATAATGGCTATATAAAGGGACTGGAAAAACATGGTTTGGATTTTGACACAGAACTTGTGACTGGAGCTGATTATCAGTTCGAGAAGAGTGTAACTGCAACAGAAAAACTGTTAAGAAAAAAGGAGTTTACAGCATTAATTGCAGCTAATGATCTGATGTGTGTCGGAGCGTGCAATGCGATTAAGGCTATGAAAAAATTAATACCGGGGGATGTATCTGTTATTGGACTTGATAATACTGCATATATGGAGGTTTACCATCCAATTCTGACATCAATCAGTTTTCCGGGTATTAAGATGGGTATTCGTGCGGGAAAGTGTCTGAAAAGGCTGATTGATGGCAAAAGTCTGAAGCAGTCAGAGTACATAATTGCACCGGCATTGAAAACAGGCGAGAGTGTTCAGGCGGCCATTAAAGGAAACTAAATCCTTTGGTCAGAGAGGTAAACGTTTACCTATACGGGGTTAAACGTTTACCAAATAAAGGAAGGAGAGGAGAATTATATGGAATTAACATCGCGTGAAAGAGTATTGATGGCATTGAATCATGAGGAAACGGATCGGGTGCCAATTGATTTGGGATCATCAAGATCCACAGGTATTAATGCGAATGCGTATCAGGATCTGAAAAGATATCTGGGAAATGATAAAGAGACGATCTGTTTTGATGTAAAACAGGATTTGGCATATGCAGATTTCGACATATTGAGGCGTTTGGGAGTCGATGTTGTAATCCTGCCCCGCCTGGTACCTTCTATCGGGATTCCGATTGATAAACTGGTTCCGGGTGAACTGCCACAAAATGGTGGAAGTTGTCTGCTGGCAGAGGCATTCAAACCGAAGGATATTGGTGGTGGAACCTTGGGGGTTTTTGACGATGAAGGACACCTTCTTGCAAAACGTCCCAAAGATGGGCTCTATTTTGATGAATGCTACAATCCGCTGAAAGATGCGGAAACACCGGAGGATATTGATAAGAATCTGAAATTACCCAGTATCTCAGATTATGAGATGGAGTGGCTGCACAACAGGGCGAAGGATATCTATGATAATACAGACTTCTGTATTTCCGGAGCTACCAGTACAAGTCTCTTTGAAAAGGGGTGGAAGGACTGGGGAATGCAGACGTTTATGGAAAATCTGTACGTTGAACCAGAGCTGATTGAGTATTATCTGGATAAGATGACAGACGCATACATAGTGATGATGGAACGATATCTGGAAGCTGTAGGGGATTATGTGACGGTGGTTCAGAACAATGATGATTTTGGAGAGCAAAGAGGTATGCTTTTGTCTCCGGAAACCTATCGTAAATTTTTCAAGCCTCGCCATGCAAGAATTAACGAGGCCATAAGGAAAAAGAAGAAAGATATCCATATTTCACTTCATTGTTGCGGAGGAATTGCACCAATTATCGGGGATATCATCGAATCCGGTTATGATATCTTAAATCCGATACAGAAGGAATGTGCCAACATGGACCCATACCAGATTAAAAAGGAGTTCGGCAGCAAGATGACAATATGGGGCGGAGCCTGCAGTACGCAGACAACGCTGACACATGGAACGATTGACGAAATAATTGCAGAGTGTAAAGAAATGATAAAATGTTATGCCCCCGGAGGCGGATTCGTGTATTCGCAGATTCATAATATTCAGGCTGGGATTTCTCCTGAAAAGATTTTGGCAGTGTTTGATACGGCATTAAAATATGGGGTTCCTGAATTCTATAGAAAGTAGGATATAAGCATGAAGAAAGAGAAAATAGCTGTTATTGGCAGTTATGCAGTGGGAATGACAATTGTAGGAAAACATTTCCCTAAGGCGGGAGAGACGGTACCGGGACGTGATTTTCAGATGATGGGAGGCGGAAAGGGTTCCAATCAGGCGGTCGCAGTTGCACGAATGGGGGCCGGGGTATATTATGGCACCTGTGTGGGAAATGATTCTTTTGCCGATGACGCCTTTAAGATGTATGAAGAGGAACAGATAGATGCTTCTCATGTCCGAAAGAGCCTGAAAGGTTTATCCACAGGAGTAGGGCTGATTTTTGTGAATGAAGAAGGGGAAAATGAAATCGTCATTGACTTTGCAGCCAATAAGGAGTATTCCAGAAAAGATGTGGAATGTATGATGCCAGTGATTCGGGACTGCCAGTTGTTGCTTATGCAGCTTGAGTGCAGTATGGACATCGTAGAATATGCTGCCAGACGCTGCAGGGAGGAGGGGGTTCCTTTCGTTTTAAATCCGGCACCTTATTCCAAGCTGAGTGATGAGCTGCTGGGAAATTGTACATATTTGATTCCCAATGAATCAGAGGCGCGCCAGATCCTGGGTCTGGAGGCAGATGATGAGATATCTGATGAAGAGGTGGCGGAGAAATTATATGCCAGGGGAGTGGAGAATGTGGTGATGACACTTGGATCCCGCGGCGCATATATCCGAAATGCCAAAATATGTGAAAAAGTTCCGGGAATCCCGGTAAAGGCTGTGGATACCACAGGGGCCGGAGATACTTTTACAGGTGCGTTCTGCGTTGCGCTGGCAGAGGGGAAGAGCATTCGGGAGGCCGTCAGATTTGGAAATGCGGCGGCAGGAATCTCGGTGACTAAATATGGAGTTATCGATTCTATTCCGAGACGTAAAGAGGTAGAAGAACGATTGGAGGCAGTGAGATGAAAAAGCACGGAATTTTAAATAAAAGGCTGATGGAAGCAATTATGGATATGGGACATACGGATATTATGGTGATAGGAGACGCTGGTGTTCCGGTTCAACGGCCCGAACAGCGGGTGGATCTGGCGCTGACCGAAGATGTTCCTACGATTGCAGAAGTATTGGATCTTATCATGGATGAGATGATTTTTGAAAAGGTTGTTGTTGCCGATGAGCAAAAGAAATATAATCCGGTACATTTTAAAAAGGTCGAGGAGCTGGTAAAGAAACGCTATGAAACGATGGAGGTAGAATCTATGCCCCATGAAGAGTTTTTCTCGGAATATCTGCCGAAGGCCAAGTATATTGTAAGAACCGGAAATCTGATGCCATGGGGAAACGTAGTGCTTATCGCAGGCATTGACGCAAAAAAGTGGTTTGAAAAGGAAGGTGCCATTACGCCGGCTTACTATGCACAGCGTGCAGGCTACGACAACTAAATGGATTCATTCACCGAGTAAAGGTGCGAAAGGAGAAGAATATGAAAAAAAGGGTTTTAGCATGGATTCTATGTGGGTTAACGGCAGCTGCAATGGTCGGATGTGGGAAGGTTGAGACATCGACGGGAAGTAAATCCAAATCTGTGGCTGCATCAGGGAGTGAAGCTGCGAATGAAAAGAAAGATGCGGATACAAAGAAAGCATCGGATATACAGGTGTCTGTCGTATTGCATGCGCTGAATGGATCTTTCTATACGAAGATGCAGGAAGGGGCGAAGCAGGCCGGAGAAGATCTGGGGATCAAAGTAAACGTATCAGCGCCAAATACCGCAAGCTCCTTACAGGAACAGGTAAGCCTTTTGGAGACGACGATTGCCTCCGGTTCAGATGCGATTGCGACGGTTACATGGGATCCGACAGGGTTTAACAATGTGATAGCGGAGGCTGCAGACAAGGGTATTCCGGTTGTAGGCTTTAATATGGATGCAGAGGGCTGCGGAACAGCTGCATTTATCGGACAGGACTATGAGACAGCAGGTTATGATCTGGGAAAATATGTTTTCGATAAGATGGGCGGGGAAGGAACCTATATCATCGCCTCCTGCGGTCCCACAGATACGGCTCTTGTAGCACGTGAAGCCGGTGTTGACAAAGCTGCCGGGGAGTATGGGGATAAGGTTAAGAAGATTGAAACCATTGATATTGGAACAGATCTTACGAATGCATACAGTGTGATTGAAAATGCATACCTGGCAAATCCAGATGTAAAGGCAATTATCGGTGTGGATGTATATTCAGAGGCAATCGGAAGCGTTATCGAGGATTATGATCTGAGCGGTAAAGTATATACAGGAGGATTTGATTTGACAGAGGGTATGTTGAATCATATTAAAAAAGGAAGCGTCCAGGTGACTTGCGGACAGAATCCTTATATGCAGGGGTATTATTCCGTTCTGGAATGTTATATGAACCAGGCACATGGCTGCAATTTCCTGGACATCAACACGGGAGCTCAGCTTGTGGATGCATCTAATGTAGATACCGTGGAAGCGGAATAAAAAAGAAAGCTTTTAAGAATAAATGGGGGCACTGCCGTCGGTGACGGAGGAAAACGGGGGCAGTGCACAGGAAAGCGGATAGGGTTTTAAAGATGAAAAAAGCGGAAAAGAAATTTAAATTAGCAGGAACCAGGGAATTTGGTGTTCTGATTGTCCTGCTGCTGATTTTTATTATTATGAGTATCTGTTCTCCGGTATTTCTCTCTGCTACGAATCTTGTAAATGTGGTTCGGCAGTGTGTGGAAATCGGGATTATGGCAATTGGTATGACATTTTTGATTGTAAATGGGGATATGGATCTTTCCATTGGTTCAACCTTTGCAGTATGTGCCATGATTGGAGGCACATTATTTAAATATGAAATGTGTCCGCCCACGCTGGCTTTTCTGGCAGTTTTACTGGTTGGAGCCGTACTGGGGATGCTTAACGGTCTTATGGTTACCAGAGTTGGAATCCCGTCCTTTATCGTGACACTGGGAACGATGAAGATATACCGGAGCTGTGCTTATGCCATCAGCGGAGGAACCAGTGTCAGTGTATTTCCGGAATCTGCGACAAACAGCTGGGTATGGCTGTTCGGTGCAAAAATTGATGGCGTGCCGATACAGATTTTTATTATGCTGATTATGTTTGTGATCGCTCATATTGTATTGAAGAAAACAGTGTATGGGAACCGGGTTTATGCCACAGGAGGGAATGAGCGTGCGGCCAGGCTGTCAGGGATCAACACAAAAAATACGCGGCTGATTGCTTTTATTATTCAGGGCGTCTGTTGTGCAGTAGCAGCAATCATTGCACTTACTTATTTGAATTCCGTTACTACCACCAGTGGAGAAGGACGTGAGATGGACAGTATCGCCGCAGTTATTCTGGGCGGGGCTGCTTTAAGCGGTGGACGTGGGACGATAATCGGAAGCTTTATCGGTGTACTCATCATGGGTATCGTAAAAAATGGTATGGTTCTTCTGGGAGTGCCGGTATTCTGGCAGGACGGTTTTATCGGTGTAGTTGTAATACTGGCAGTTTTGGTGGATGGTCTCATTCACCGGAAAGATGCTAAGAGGTAAGAAACATGGCACCTATAATAGAATTTCGAAATATTACAAAACGCTTTGGAGGAACCGTAGCACTGGACAATGTATCCTTTCAGATAAATAAGGGCGAGGTACATTGCCTCTGCGGAGAAAATGGGGCGGGTAAATCCACACTTATCAATTTATGCAGTGGTGTTCTGGAACCGACCGAGGGGACGATTTTGATTCATGGACATGAGGAAAAAATCAACAGTGTGCAAAAGTCTGAAAAACTTGGCTTTGCGATTGTGCATCAAGAGGTTCCGCTGTGCCTGAATATGAGCATTGCCCATAATATATTTCTGGGTTCGTGTGAAGCATGCAAGGGTGTATTTTTGAACGAGCAGCATATCAATCAAAAGACAAAGGAACTGCTGGACCAGTTTCAGCTGAAAGCAGATCCGACAGAACTTCTGGGAAACTTGAGCATCGCAGAACAGTCCATGATACAGATTGCCAAAGCCCTGTATTCCAGACCGGAAATTCTGATTCTGGATGAACCTACTGCAGCCTTGACTAATAATCAACGGGAGGTTATGTTTGACGTAGTCCGTAAGATGATAAAGGAGCAGCAGACAACAGTGCTTTATGTCAGTCATCGTCTGGAAGAGGTCATGGAACTCGGAGACAGGATGACCGTATTCAAAGACGGAAAATTTGTTGCAACAAAAAATGTTTCTGATGTGACAATCGACGGCATCATATCCATGATGGTAGGGCGTGAAATTGACAAGTCCGAATGGGGAAAGACCTTTGCGACAGATGAGGTACTTATGGCGGTGAAACATCTGACTTCAGGCAGAAGATTTCATGATATCAGTTTTAGCCTGAGAAAGGGAGAAATCCTGGGGCTGGCCGGCTTTGTGGGAGCCGGCAGAACAGAGGTGCTCTCTTCAATCTTCGGCATCGATAAACTGGATTCGGGAGAGATTCATCTCAAAGGCAAAGCGGTAAAAATCAAATCTCCAAGAGATGCCATCAGGCACGGAATCAGCCTGATTCCCGAGAATCGCCGGGATGATGGACTTGTGACCACGATGTCCATTCAGGAGAATGCACAGCTTACGGTGCCTGAACGGATTTCCGCCAAAGGATTTCTGAGCAGAAAAAAAGCAGACAGACTCATGCAGAAAATGATAAAAGCATACTCTATTAAAGTTGGAAAAGCTGACGACGGAATACTCACCTTGAGTGGCGGTAATCAGCAGAAGGTGGTAATCGCCAAATGGATCGGAAACGACCCCGAAATTTTATTGTGCGATGAGCCCACAAGAGGCATCGATGTGGGGGCAAAAGCAGAAGTTTATGCGATACTGCGGGAGATTGCATCAAAAGGAATTGGTATTGTTGTGGTTTCTTCAGAACTTCCGGAGCTGTTATGTCTGTGTGACAGAATCCTGGTGATGCATGAAGGAAAAATAACCGGAGAACTAAGCCGGGAAGATGCGACAGAAGAATTGATCATGAAAGCCGCGGCGGCTGTTTAAATCATAATCCCCACGGATTGCACCGCCCTGTCCGGGCTGCTTTCTCATATCTTTCGGGTTTTGGGAACATGCTGTTTCATGCAAGCAGGAACAGCATGTTTTTGGAACCCTGGTATCATACATTAAAACGGAACAGGATAACATCCCCGTCTTTGACGATGTATTCTTTTCCTTCCATTCGCACCAGTCCTTTTTCGCGTGCACCGTTATAGGATCCGCAATCCAGGAGATCCTTATAGTTCACAACTTCGGCCTTGATAAAGCCCCTTTCGAAATCTGTATGGATTTTTCCTGCTGCCTGCGGTGCCTTTGTTCCGACTTTTATGGTCCATGCCCTTGTTTCGTCTTCACCTGCGGTCAGAAAACTCATAAGTCCAAGGGTTCGGTAACTTGCTTCGATTAATTTATCCAGACCAGACTCCTTCAATCCCAGGT
>CAMKHH010000018.1 GCA_946412445.1 uncultured Eubacterium sp. | reverse complement strand
TGAGAATCACAAAACTGAAAAATCAATTGAGGTAATATGCTTTCACTGAACTCAACTCTTTTATGCACCTTAAGAACGGCATTTTTTCTGATAATCAATTCCCTCGCATCCTCTGGAGTCAGCATTAGCCCGAAATTCCCGGTTTTCTCATTACATGCAAGCAATTGGCGACAGTCTTTCTCCTGATTTTTAAGTTGCATCAATTCAAAAATATTCTTCTCCATAACGCACCCCTCTTTCAGTATCCCATACTGGTAGTTTGTTTATTATAGAGCCGGAATTCATCCATTACAAGTCTTTAAAAGATGGAAATTCTGTGGTATAATATTATTAAGCAAGGGAAGAAAAAGAGGAATGGACATTTTACACATGACCATTCCTCTTTTTCAGCAAAAATTTCTATGATATCTTCCTGATAGTTTTGCTCCCTGTGACAGATAGTCTGCCAGATTCTCCAACAGCTCCGGGGCTTCATCTAAGGTGTTTTCGTATAACAGAAGCAGATTTTCTACCGCAGACTTTGCTCCCGGATCCACTTTTTTCCTTAGAACCTGATCAGAAATTGCGACCTTTCATCCCCAGCAAAAGCCCGTTTCTTAAAAGGACGTGCTGTTGATTCAGAAGATTCGAATAAAGCTTCATCCCTTTTAACGCTTCAACCAAATCCTCCAGCGCTATGTTGGGGTAACACTTAAGGATAATCTTGTTGCCGGAAGTTACAGGGCAAATTCCCGCAGAACGGTCATAGGTAAATGGATTTTTATGATCCTTTAAAAGAAATACTCTGTCTAACTCTGCCTCCTGTTTTGCATGCGTCACACCGATTTGCTCTGCATACTCGTTAATATATGGGTGGCAGGCGGAATCTAAAAGAAAATGACAGGCAAACCCCATAAGGTAAGCCATCAAACCACCTTCCGGCCTCTTTTGATATTGGTTTCTGCATCTAATCAGAAACTCATCCGCATTTCTTTCATGAATTTTATGCCCCATACTGACAATTGGATTTGTATATAATGGATGATAAAAATAAAAAATATCCGGTCCCTGAAGCCCTGTCAGATAAAGCTTCTTCTCCTTGCGAATCACTTTTTTCAGATCACCTGAAAGATGGCGGTACACATCTTTTCCGAACCGGTCATGTGTATAAGTTGCAGGCATATAAGCACCTCCTATATATCCACTTTGATTTGAATCTCCTCTTCCGCTTCCGCTTTAAAATCCTCCAGCTTGACTGGGCTGATTACAGGAAGGTTATCTGTAGAATCCACGCCAAAGCTTCTTAAAAACTCTTCCGTCGTACCAAATAATATAGGACGCCCCGGCGCATCCAGTCTGCCCAATTCCTGAACCAGATTATATTCTATCAGTTTATTCACCGCGTGATCACTCTTGACTCCGCGGATTTTCTCTATTTCTGCTTTTGTAACAGGCTGCTTATAAGCGATTATGGACAGTGTCTCCATCATAACGTCACTGAGTACCGCCTGCTTTGGCTGCAGTGCCACATTGACCAGATAATCATAGTATTCCTTTTTTGTGCACATCTGATACATATCTTCCAGCTCTATAATTTTAATTCCCCGGCCTTCGGCTTCGTAATTCATCATCATCTGGTGCAATATCCGCTTTGTAGTAGCTACATCACAGTTAATTGCCCTGGCAATTTTGTCCACCTCCACAGAATCACCCATGGAAAACAGGATGGCTTCAATTGCTGCTTCCAGATGCTTCACATCATTCGTATTCATCCTCAGCCTCCTCCGTATATGCTTCTACACTGGTATCCTCGGCCTCCAACAATTCAATCTGGATATCGCCGAAAACCTCTTCCTGAGAAATCTGTATCTTTCCGGTTTTCATCAGCTCCAAAACTGCCAGAAATGTAACAATCAGCTGGAATTTACTGCATTCCTGCTCCAGCAGATTTTTGAAACTGAACTTTCGGTTTTTAACCGCATACCGTTCCACGTATGTCATCTTTTCCGGTAAAGAAATCTCTTCTTTTTCTATCTGCCCGAATTTACTTCGAATCGGATCAATCTTGTCTTCCTGTCTTCTCAATATCGATTCAAAGATCTTATGCAGCTTGTCCAGTGTTATCCCGTCCAGCAGCTCCTGCGGATCTACAGGTACCTTGTATTGCTTAACCTCTTTTGGAAGTGTCGGCTCCTTGTAGATGCTTCTGGATGCTTCAGCCATTCGCTCCCTTAGTTCATAGGACATGTACTTGTACATCTTATATTCCAGAAGCTGACGGACAAGTTCATCCCTTGGGTCCTCTTCCTCACCATCCTCATTTATCTCTTTGGGAAGCAGCATCCTGCACTTGATATCAATTAATGTAGCCGCCATAACCATAAACTCACTGACCACATCCAAATCTTCATGATCCATCTGCTGTACATATTCCAGGTATTGATCTGTGATCTCCACAATGGGAATATCGTAGATATCAATTTTATTCTTTTCAATCAGATGCATCAGCAAATCTAACGGTCCTTCAAAAACCGGCAGTTTCACAGGAATTCCCATGTCGCTTTTATTCCTTTCCGTCAATAGCTGAACTGTTACCTAAATTCTAACTTTTTCACAGGAAATTTGCAAGTCATTTCCCAATAAATTGAATTTCAAGTGCTACCAGTTCCCTCGGATTGAAAAGTCTAAGTGGTATCGTATGCTCTCCAAGCCCGGCACTGACTATCATTGTTCTTCCGTAAGAGTTGTCAAATCTCCCATGGCAGTACTTATAGATCAAATTAAAATTGGGACTGATTAATCCATAATGCTCTCCAAAGCGTATCACGCCGCCATGGCAGTGCCCCGATAGGGTCAAATCTGCGCCCCAGTTTAAATATGTCTCTCTGTACTCCGGATTATGTGCCAATAATATATGATAATCATTCGGATCCGGCTGTCCGAATATCTGGTTCAGTTCAAAGACAGGCATATCTGCTTTGCTATAACGTTGATAGTATTTTTTGTCTGCTTCAAATCCGTGTATAGCCACGGGGATTCCCCGAACATTAATCCTGGCTGTCTGATTGATCAGGTAATGAACGCCGGCTTCCTTTATCGCCTCTGAAAATCGATCATACATATCCCCATATATATCCGGATAGATGCGAAGCCGGTACTCGTGATTCCCGTTGGCATAATATACAGGATATCTGCCGGCCACATTCTTTACAAAATCTATTGCAACATCCATGGGATAATCCGGTTTGCCCACCAAAGTATCGCCCCCAATTAGAACAACATCCGGATTTTGCAGTTCTATGGCACGAATAAGCTCCTGATTTTTATTTCCTATAGACACATTGTGCAAATCGCTCACAAAAACGAACCGCAGGCAGGCAGCCTGAGGTTCGGTCGGTAAACGTTTTGTCAATTGGTATGTTGTAGTCACAAACTTTTTTCTCATAACGATATAATACTATATTTATAGCCGGACTGCAACATTATTTACACAGCAAGTCCCTGGCGAGGCATCTGGAGAATGTTTCCGCAGCATCTCCATACATATGCCCCTCCTGATCTGCAAAATCAAGAATGCTGCGGCTGTATCCTTCATCCTCCTTCAAATTATAATTGAGGTAGAGTAAGTCTTTATCCCTCAGATACCTGTTCAAATATTCATATGCCATCTTATAGTTTTCGGGATAGAGAGCACAGGTTTCTTCCGGTACAGGTGTTACCACTACTGTGAGTTGAATCTTCTGCTCTTTACAGTAGTCATACAACTTTTCAAACCATTCCACATTTCTCGGATCCAGATTATCATCCTGCCAGAGATTAAGCGGATCCACAGGTGCCTTCTCTGTCTCCACACGGTTTCGCTTTATAAAGCCATCCTTTCTGCAGGTCTGTGCCGCACTGTCGAAAGGAGCAAAAGAATAATTTTTGTATTCATCTGATCGCTTTCGGTTTATGATTTCTCCCACATTCTTTACCTGGTTACGATAAAAATACCAGGGAAAGAAGGTTGACCGGAAATCCCCGTCCAGAAGCTTATCCTTCCAGTAGTTAAATTTCAATCCCGATATGGGAAATTCTCTAATATAAGAAATATATTGTGCATTCTGTCCGTCACCTGTCACCCAATAGCCGGGATCCAGCTCATAGATTACACGCTTTATATCGTGTACTCTGCTGGCCTCTTTTATAAGATAGTAAGAATCGATTGGATACTCCCCCCCTTGGCAGGAGTTAAAGGTCTTTGTTCCCAGAATCTCATCCATGATTGCCGGATCAATTCCACACTTTCCATGCGAGGTGCCAACAATCAGCTGATTCACTTCTCTTTTCTCCATCTGGTGCATCTCGGCTCTGGAATAGGTATAGGGATACAGTGCATAGTCTAAACCCCCATTAATCAAAATCACCAATAGCAAAAAAATGCCGGCTTTCACGATCCGTCTAAAATTGTGCATAGATAAAACCTCCTGACGCCAACGGCATCTGACCCATGACACTTAAAGAAAACAACAACGCCAGGTAGACTGCCATCCTAAGAATCAAAGGCCTTTGGGACAATGACTCCCTAATCTGTATCCCCCGTTCCTGAAGAATGCTGACAACAAATAAAACCATACAGCCAAATAACAGTATGGCCAGAATCAGTTTCGTGTAAGTATTTCCACCCGCAGTGGTTTGAATTCTGGTCAACATAGACCAGTCTGTTCTTGTCAGGGCATTCTTAAACATGGTAAGAGCCTGCCCCACCGTATCTGCGCGGTCAAAAAACCAGCTGATGTTTACAAGAAGAAACGTCCTGAGTATCTGAAACAGCACAAACCAGGGTGCCTTGTCATCAATATGCAGCTTCTTTTTCCAGCTTCTGAATTGTCTGGCCAGCAACCCGCTCATGCCTATAATCAGACCATTATAGAGTCCATATGCAATAAATTTCCAGGCCGCGCCATGCCAGATTCCCACCAGCAGGAATACTACGATATTAGCAATACAGATAGGCAGTGTTCTGCCCAGCTGCTTTCCGAATTTTTTCTTCGCATACCGTCCAAACCTTCCCATAACTCTGGACAGAGAAAATGGATAAAACACATAGTCCTTCATCCATGTGCCAAGGGTGATATGCCACCTGTGCCAGAAATCTGTAATTGAACGCGCAAAATAAGGACGCTTAAAATTTTCGTCCATCTGAATTCCAAATAGGTTTGCCACACCCATGACCACATCCATACCCCCGGAAAAATCCCCATAGAGCTGGACTGAATACAGCAGTACACCAGCCATTGAAAGACCCTGATATGTTTGATAATCATCAAATATCACATTCACAAAGAGTGCTGCATTGTCTGCCAGAACCATTTTCTTGAAAAATCCCCATAGCATCAGCTGACAGGCCTGCTCTATCCTGTTCCAGTCAAAACTATGGCCTTCATAAAGCTGACTGCCCATGCGGCTATAACGTCCAATCGGACCCTGCATGATCTGAGGGAAAAAAGAAACAAACAAGGCGAAACGAAACGGGTTTTTCTCCGCATGAAACCGCCCCCAGTAGACATCCATCAGGTATCCCATAGATTGAAATGTATAAAAGGATATCCCAATGGGCAGGAGGAACTTTACAAATGGAAGCTCTATTCCTGAAATGTGATTGACGCTTGTTATTACCAGGTTTGTATACTTCAATATTCCCAGCATTCCGAAATTAAGGAATAATCCCAGAATCAGAATTCTCTTCGCTGTCTTTTTATTTTCCCTCTTCTTATCAATCAGACAGGCTGCACCATAGGTCGTCGCTGTAGTAAACAGCAGAAATACTACCAGTTTCACACCGGATGCCATGTAATATATGTAACTAAAAAGAAGGAGCCATATCCACTGGAATTTCTTAGGAATCAGGTAATACCCGACAACAGATACCAGTAAAAACAAGAGGAATTTCACAGATGTAAGTGCCATACACTCTCTTTAGTCCTCCTTCAGGCGCAAAACCATGGACCAGAGTGATTTTGCGGAATTGAAATTTTCCGGAACAATCTCAGCAGGTGTCACGGATACACCAAATTCATCCTCCAGCTCTCCTACAATCGTCAATATTGCAAAAGAGTCCAAAAGTCCATCATCGATTAATGTTTCACAGCCTTCAAAGTCCACATCCGGTACTATATCTTCTAAAATCTCAAGTAATTTTTCCATAATAATTTTCTCCTCTCATTCCTTATACATATAGATAGTTATCAGTTTTTAACCCTGGAATCATAATTCAAAAAATTCGTCTCTATACGGTCTCTGACCAGTCTAAGCCCTTTTGCCTCATCATAATATAAAACTTTTGGAAGGTCCCTGCTTAAAAATAAAGCCATTCCTTCGGTAACAGAATATGCACCGGCATTTTCAAATACCAGGGTATCTCCAACCGACGCATCATGTAGCGGAAGTTTCTTTACAATTATGTCATTGATCGTACACAGGGAACCACAAATATTCCAGGCGGTATCTTTTTCAGTAACCGGCTGAAACACACATTTCTTTAATTGGCGGTATGCAGGTATCTTCATTGCCATAGTCTGTCCAAAGTAATTCACCTGATGGATACCACCATCGACGATACAAAATCCCTTCCCATTATTTATCTTCTGGTCCACAATGCTGGTCAGATATATACCACAGGAAGCAGCCAGATATCTTCCCAATTCCAGATTTATCTTTTTTTTAAAATGTACTTTCGGCAATAAAGCAGCAAATTCCTTTAACAGTTTAAATTCGTCTGTCCTGGTATCCCCAGGAAAATACTCAACATAAAGTCCCGGGCCAAATTCCAGCACTTCCGCTTCATATCCATACTTCTCCAGGTCACATAGCAGACGTTCCATGTACATAAGCTCTTCTTCCAGTACCCCTATCCTCTTTTTCTGTGTTCCTGAAAAATACTGTAACCCGATAAAATTCAGTGCCGGATAACTGCTTCGTTTCCCGATGATACTTCTCACAAGTTCTTCACTTAAGCCAAATTGGTTTCCGCTTGTCACTCTTAAGAGAACAGGAAGCTTCCTTTGAAAGTCCTTCCCAGCTTTTTGTAAATTATCCAGCTGCAGCAGCGATTCTACTGTGTATGTGACCTGTTCTCCATAATGTTTTACTATATACCGGATATCCTTCTCTTCTTTATTGACACCGGATAATACTACTTGCTTCACAGGGACTCCTGCCCGTTCACAGATTGCAAATTCTCCGGGGGAACAGACCTCCAGGTGATCCACCCATTCGGAAGCTTCCTTTACCAGAAATGGATTCGCCTTCATGGCATAGCAGATCTGTGCTCTGTTTCCAAGTATCTCTTGTACCTCCTTCAGTCTGTCCCGGAACCGATCCAGATCAAAGATATAACAGGGAGTACCAAACTTTTCAACGACTTCCTGATAAACATTCATATCCATAATCAGTTTTCCCCCTTATAAAGCGCCATCAGCATCTTTCTGTCAATTTTTCCGTTCTTCGTCAAGGGAAGCTTGTCCACTGCATAATAACGGTTCGGCAGCATATAGGCCGGCAGTATCTCCCTCAATCGCTTCTGGATCTGCCTCTTATCGACAGCCCCTTCATAATATAGCAGAATCTTACTGCTCTTATCATCGTAGAGGCAGCAGGAACGAATAATCTGCTCCACCTGATCCATGGCATTCTCGATTTCACCCAGTTCAATACGGTGCCCCAAATGCTTAATCTGAAAATCTTTTCTGGATAGAAAGCATAATTCCTCAGTCTCGTTATACAATCCCAGATCTCCGGTTCGGTAGATGATCTCCGGATAAAAAGGATTGCATGGATTTTGCACAAATGCCTGCCTTGTCTGTTCCGTGTTATTGAAATAGCCAAGAGCCAGCGTAGTTCCCGATACACAGATTTCTCCCTGCTTTCCCGGTTCTGTTACCAGGTTATCCGTTTCATCCAGAAGGAACACCTTCTCATTCGGGAAAGCTTTGCCGATTGGCAGCACCTCACCGGGCAAAAATTCCCTTTCAATAATATAATACGTACAGTTACAGGTGATTTCAGTAGGACCATAAAGATTCACATACATGGCATCCGGTATGGCCTGTCTCCAGAGATTTAAGTGCTTCACCGGCATCACTTCTCCGCTGAACATGACTTTCCCAATCCGGGACGGTATCTTATATTCAAATCCTTTCAGCGTGGTGATGATGCACAATGCTGAAACGGCCCAGATCAGAGTAGTCACTTTACGTTCACACAAAAAATCTATTAGCCTGACAGGAAATGAAAAATACTGTTTTGGTATTATTTCCATAGTAGCCCCCACCATTAAAGTGGAATAAATATCCTTTACCGAAACATCAAAATCCCAGGGAGCCTGATTTCCGATGACATCCTCAGATGTTATTCCAAAAATATCCGTAAAGTATGTAATGAAATCTATCACACTGCGGTGGCTCACCACCACACCCTTGGGCGTCCCCGTGGAACCGGAAGTAAAAATCCCATACAGCGGATCGATATCTAAAGCATGATTCCGGATTTCTGCCAGCTTTTTTTCATCGATTTCCCCCTTCTCCAGTTCCTGCAGATCATATACAGGCTTATCGAATAAAAGTCCCTCTCTGTCTCCGTCATAATCTTTGGAAGTAATTAAAACATCCGCATCCAAAGTATTGAGTATCTGATGCAGCCTTGCCTTTGGCTGCTTTGTATCCAGTAAAACGTAAAAACAGCCCGCATACACAATTCCCAGGAACAGACAAATCGTATCCACGCTCTTATCCATGAATACAGGCACCGGCTGACCCGGCTTCAAATATCTGGACAATTCTGATCCGATTTTTTTTGATCTCTCCCATAATTCACTGTATGTACAGGAAGTATCTACATCTGCAAATGCCGTCTTATTTGGAAATTTCTCTTTGGACTGTTCCAGGTAATCTAATATACTCCTGTTCATCCAAGCACACTCCTTTTATATATGTTTCTGTCCTCATAGCAGTAAGTGACAAGCTTGATTATAGCAAATATTTTTAATGATATTCAGTTTTATTTCTTACTTTTTCCTTACATTAAAAAATCAGGCCAGTCAGTGCCTTCATATATAAGAAAAGGTGCTCCTGAATACCCTCATATAATATATAAAGGCATTGGAACACCTGCGAAAACTGTTATTTGCTTAAAGACTAGAAGGCGAAAAAGCTTTCCCATACCTCACCCAGACAATGAAGATATCCTGCTTTTTCCACACTTGCCTCATAGAGCAGTTTCACCTGTCCGATTTCTTTTCCTTCCAGCGTATAGACCGCCTTTCCAGCTGCCTCTCCTTTTTTTATAGGTGCTTTTACATCCTTCGGAAGCTCAACTGTTTTTTCAATCTGATCAAGAGGTTTTCCTTCCGTATCGAGATAGCGGAATTCCCCTTCATATGTACAGCCCACCTGCTTCTCTGTCCCCCCCTTTACGGTGATTTTACCAAGATTCTCCTGATTCTCATCCACGTAAAGGTTACATATTCCAAATCCATAGTTCAACATAGAGGCCGCATCAGCGAAGCGGACTTTGTAATCCGGTGCCCCCATCACCACAGATATCAGCTGTATCCCTCCCCGCTCTGCCACAGCAGATACACAGTATTTAGCCAAACTGGTACTGCCTGTTTTTAAACCCACACATCCCTCATATCCACGAATCAATTTATTGGTATTGGACAAGGTAAACGGTTTTGTGCCCTGCTTTGTTACATGCGTGATGTCCTCCATCCAGATAGAGGAATATTTCAGCACCTGGGGATAATGTGTGACTAGTTCACGAGACATCAATGCTACATCATGAGCCGTGGTATAATGATTGGTTGAGTCCGTCAAGCCGCAGCAGTCTTCAAAATTTGTGTCATTCATACCAAGTTCTTTTGCACGTGTGTTCATCCGGGAGACGAATTCCGCCTCACTGCCTGCGATGTGCTCGGCCATAGCCACTGATGCATCGTTTCCCGATGCTATGACGATACATTTAATCATCGTTTCAACAGTCTGCTGCTCCCCTTCCTCCAGAAACACCTGTGACCCACCCATACTTTTCGCATGAGCACTGGTAGTCACCTGATCTGTCAATTCCAGATTTCCTTTATCCAGTTCATCAAAGATCAATA
>CAMKHH010000017.1 GCA_946412445.1 uncultured Eubacterium sp. | reverse complement strand
ATCCGCTGCCACAGCCGCCACCCGGTCTCCGATAAACCTTACCCGATCATCGAAAATCTTTTCATTGCAGATGACGTTATGCTCGATAAAACGCTTCGCACTGTTATATGGATTCGGGGGCGAATTCTTATAGGTCACCACCGCATGAACACCGGGCAGGGCTTTTGCTCTGCTGACATCCAGGTGTTTAATCCTCGCATGGCCATAAGGGCTGAACAGGATTTTTCCATACAGCATTCCCGGAAGCTTCATATCTGCCACATATTGCTTCCGCCCCGTCACCTTTTGTCTGGCATCGCTAATCGGTTTTTCTTTTCCTAGCACTCTAAAATCCTGTTTTATTCCCATATGTCCATCCCCATCCTGTTTTACTTAAGACAGTGCTTTCATAACATGCATGTAGCAGTCCGTTATCTTTGTTAGCTGTTCAATTTCTATATATTCATTCACTGTATGCGCCAGATTTTCTCTGGACGGACCGATTCCCAGAGTCCGGATTCCTGCCTCTCCGGCATAGTGGCTCCCATTGGTGCAGAAATTATATTGCGTGATTTCCGGCTGGTACCCTGCCTCAAGCAGTTCAGAGTATACGTCCTGAATGAATTTTTCGCTCTTTTCAAACAGCCAGCCCGGAAAAAAACGCTCCCCGGAAATTTTGCTTCCTGTATAGCATGTCTCCTGCCCTACGGCATAAGATATCCGCACCTTCAGCTGAGGGTCTTCTTTCCCGAGCCTCTCACATAATTCCTGAAGCGGTTTTAATACGCTTTCCCTGGTTTCTCCTACAAGCAGCCGCCTGTCATAAGTTGCCCTGCAGTACTCCGGTACTACAGACGCACCGGGATAGGGGCCGGATTTGATATCTGTCAGTTCCAGAATCCCTTTTCCAAGCACCGGATGTGCAGGTGGTGTAAGCCTTTGTATCGCCTCAATGACTTCCGCCATCTTGTATACTGCATTGACTCCCTTTTCCGGATTCGCGGAATGTGCCGGTACACCAAAGGTCTCCACTACAATTTCTGCCCTTCCCCTCTGTCCGATTTTCAGGTTCAAATTTGATGCCTCTCCGATAATTACATAGTCTGGTTTTATAGTTTTGCTGATACTTCTTGATGCTACACCCTCAAAACATTCCTCATGCACTACACCTGCCACATAGATATCTCCGCTGAAATCTTTTTTTGTCATTTCCGCAAAACGGGCTCCCGCACATGCCATGGCCGATAAGGCCCCCTTCATATCACTCGTTCCTCTTCCATAAATCTTCCCTTCGGATATCTGTGCATCAAAGGGCGGAAACAGCCACTTTGCCTCTTCCGTTACAGGCACCGTATCCATATGCCCGTCAAAAAGAATCCTGGGGCCCGGTTTCTTTCCGTGTATATGACCGATGATATTCCCGTAATCGTCCTGGATCTCTTCATCATAACCATGACTTTTAAAATAAGAAGAAAGAACGGTTCCCACCTCTTTTTCTTGTCCTGAATAGCTTCTTGCCCGGATCATGTCCTGGCATAGTGCAATTACTTCCTGTTCCTGTTTTTCATCCGGCATCTCAGATCTCCTCCTTCCTTTTATGGCAGCTTACACTTCCAATGCTCCAAAGCGGCATACAGATACACAAAGTCCGCATTTTCTGCATTCTCTTTCATCAACTTCCATAGATTCATTTTGACCATATGCTCTGGCGTCGTAAGGGCAGACACGGATGCATCTGCCGCATCGGGTACAGGTTTCCGGATGAAATTTCATCTGATAATTTTCCTTTTGCTCTTCCTGCGGAAGAAACTGCTGTACCATACCGGATATTTCTTTCAGACTGCTCTTTCCATGTTCCTCCAGATAACAATCTACCTGGCTGTCAATCTCTTTGATCAGCCTTGTTCCTTTCAAAATGACAGCACTGCATATCCCTATGTAATCCGCACCCGCCAGAATCATTTCCACGGCATCCTGCCATCTTGCGGTACCGCCCAACCCAATGATTGGAAGTGATGTATATTTCCGCAGCTCACATATCTTCTGTATGGTAAACGGACGTATCATCGCTCCTGACAGCCAGCCATATCCCCCGTCTCCACCCAGAACCGGCCGGCCTGTCCCGATATTAATTTTCATGGCCGGACCCATGGAGTCACAGGCTGTAAATGCATCTGCTCCGGCTGCCTCGCAGCGTTTAGCATGTTCGATAATATTTTCTGAATTGGGCGACAGCTTTACGATAATCGGAATCTTCACCCTTTTTCTCGTATCTTCAAGCATAGGAAGAACCGTTTCCTCCCTGTAGGAGACCAGTTCAATCGCCATGCAGCCCTCCTCCTCCAGGCGTTCTGCACATAGTCTGGAATCCTCCACCGTATGCCCCACACTGGCGATACATTTTACTCCTTCTCTGACAGCCTTTGGAATTTCTTCATCCAACCACCGCTCCATGGAATAATCTGACCACTTTTCACAGTTAATCAGTGTATTTGTATCGCATTCCAGCATATGGCGGTGCGGATTATCGGCTGCGCTGCGGGTGATGGTCTTTGTTACGACTGCACCGGCTCCTGCCCGGTCAAGCAGAATCATGCCCCTGGCACTGTAGCTTAGGGGACCCGATCCTATGATAATCGGAGACTGCAGCATATTTCCAAACAGGTCTGTTTTCATTTGTCTCTCACCCCCTTCCAGAATTTGCGGGCACACTGTCTCACTCTTTTTGCAGCCCTCTCGCGGTCTATCGTCTGAAGCTTCCTGTCCTTCATCACCCAGGCTCCGTCAATCAGAACATCTGTCACATTGGCACTGTTTCCGAATACAACCAGCTGGTCATAAATATTCTCCTCCGTAACCGGGGTAGGCTGATTTTCTTTATAGACTACCAGATCCGCCTTCTTTCCCGGCTCCAGCACTCCACAATCGAAAAGGCCCATGGTCCTGGCCCCGAATTCCGTAGCCATCCGAAAGACCTGCCGGGCAGGCATTACTTCCGCTGACTCCAGAGCCGCCTTATGTATCAGAAATGCTTCCTTCATAACCAGAAAAAAATCATTGATGTAACCGTCCGTCCCAAGTGCAGGTTCCATAGAAATCTCCAGCATCCGCGGAACCGGCGCGATACCTCCGCCCACCTCACAATTGCTTACAGGCATATGAACTACCTTTGCTTTGTTCTCTTTCAACAACACCAGCTCATTTTCTGTGACTTTTACACATTGAGTTGCAATTGTGGAGGGTCCAAGTGCCTCTATCTCTTTATAAAGACAGACAGGCAGTTTACCTCTGTTTTTTTTAAGCCACTGAGGCTCATATGCACTCTCCGAAAGATGAAACTGAAAGATGTGTCCCCCTTTCCTTGCATCCTGTACAGCCTTTCTTATCAATTCTTCCGAACAGGTAAACGTGGTGTGAGTGCAGACCGCTCCTTTGACAAGCCCCTGTTTCTTTAAAAAATATTCTGCTGTATCCAGATTCTGTCTATGGCACTCTTCGGCGTTCTTCCTGCTGATACGCTCCGAGCATTCCAGAGAAACAACTCCCCGCATTCCTGCTTTTTCTATCAGTTCTCCCTGTGCAAGCAGCGTATCCTTTTCCGTATATGGTGCCTCAAGGATGTCACAGAAAGCTGTAACACCAGAGCAAATCATCTCGGCCATAGTTGCCTCCGCTGTAATCAGAACCTCTTCCTTTCGAATCCTGTCCTCGATATAGGGCCACCAGTAATCGGTAAGAAATGTCCGGAAATCTGTAACCTTACCCACCTGAGGAATTCCATGTGACAAAATTCCGTATTGGTGCATATGAGCGTTTATAAATCCGGGAAATACGATACTGTCACTCTTATCCAATATCTCCGGCCTCTTATCTTCCCGCCCTTCATATTTCTTCCATTCTTTTTCAGTAAAAATCTGCTTTATCCGGTTTCCTTCCGTTACAAGTACCGCATGTTTCATTACCTTTGTGGAAGAACAGATTAACCATCCGGTTTTGATGACCTTCACATTTCCCATAATCTCACCTTTCATACCCCTGCCTTTCCGAAAACAGTCTGCGAAGCCCTTCCGTCACAAGTTCGGGAACCACCTTCTTTTTGTAAGCATAATCTGCAAGTATCTTCTGCTCTTTCTCAAGTGTACACCCTATCTGTCCGGCATACTTTTTGAATACTGCTTCGCTCGGAAGCTCTCCCTGCAGCAAAGTGCTCCATGCATCCATGCACATTGGCTTCGGATACAGACCTCCCATACAGGTTCTTATCACCCGGATTCTCCCCTCCTGATTCAAAGCTCCTGCCATTGCCAGATTGACAACTGCCAGATCACTGGAACAATTCTGCGTCAGCTTCGAAAAATACCATCTGAATTCTTCACCAGGATTCGGAATCAGAATCTCCTTGATTATTTCACCGGGATTCAGGTGCAGCTTTTTCTTCGCCGGATCGCTGTAAAAACAGGTTCGAATGTGCATTCCCTCATGGCGGAGACAGGCTTGGCATTCCAAAAACAGTTCTTCCACAGGTATCTGACGAATACCTTTTGTGCTTGCCACAAGTATGGAAGCGCCCAGCACCATCAGCGCCGGAACACAGTCCGCCGCAGGGCAGGCATTTGCCACATTGCCCACCAGCGTGGCACGATTTCTCACCTGTACATTCGCCACTGCACCTGCTGCCTGGCAAAGAAGTCCAAGCTGGTCTTTCACCAGCCTGTTTTCCAAAAGTTCTGTCAATGTGACCGCCGCACCTATAGAAATCACTTTGCCTTCTTCCCTGATAGCTTTAAGCTCTTCTATTCCTCCGATATCCAGAAAGGTCTGATTCTGATAATCGTTCCTTCCTCTCGCCTTGACCATAAGATCCGTACCACCTGCAAACAAAATACAGCAGCCTTTTTCGTATCTTTCCAACGCCTCTTTCATTGAGTCCGCTTTTACGTAATTCTGAATCCTCATGATCCCTTTCCTCCTAAAACTCACGGAGCTTGTCAAACAGCTATCCTTCCATTCTGCATGCGGCATCTTCAATGGCTTCTATGACCTGTTCGTACCCCGTGCACCGGCAGAGATTTCCTGCAATGGCACTTTTAATCTCTTCTCTGTCAGGCCGTGGATTTTTATCCAGCAGTGCACGGGCACTCATGACAAGACCTGGTATACAGAATCCGCACTGAATCGCATGATGCCTGACAAATGCTTCCTGGATCGGGTGCAGTCTCCCATCCTGCATCATTCCTTCCACTGTCAGAATACGATGACCCTCCACAGACAAGGCCGGAATCAGGCAGGCGTTGACTGCCCTTCCATCCAGAATCACCGTACAGGCTCCGCATTCCCCGATTCCGCAGCCTTCTTTGGTTCCGGTAAGTCCCAGTGTGTCCCGCAGCAGATCAATCAGCCTTTCATTCACGGCTGCTTCCGCCACTGTTTTGCTCCCGTTCAGCTCAAATTGTATGCTTCTCTTTGTCATGAAAACTCACCCCTTTTGTTTTCCAATTTCGTCTCTCCATGCTCACTTCCGATAATCTGTCTCATGGTAACGGGAAGATTTCTTACAGGATGGCCTGCAGCATGCTTCACAGCAAGCGCAAGAGCCGTTCCTATCATCTCTGTCGCAGCCTCCGCGATGCACTTTGCACCATAGGTTCCTTCCGGATCATCGCACTCATATAACCGGATATCAATCTGCGGCATATCAAGTGCTGTGGCTATATGGTAGGAATCAAAATTCGTATCCTTTGTGCGTCCGTTCTCCAAGCGGACCTCCTCCCACAGTCCGAAACCTATTCCCATCATAATGCCTCCGTAAATCTGTCCCCGGATCAGTTCAGGATTCAGCGCTTTTCCCACGTCGTGATATGCGGTAATACGCTCCACCTTCACCCGACCGGTTTTGATATTCACCTCCACCTCCGCCACACTTGCCCCATATGCATAGGTGGTAAATGCCTCCCCCTGACCGGTAGTCTCGTCATTTACAAGCGGACGTGGAATGTACCACTGGTAGACTGCCAGGGGTAACCCGGCATATTTCCAGTAAATACAGATATCCGCCGCCGAAATCCTGTGATCCGGTTTAGTTTTTATATAACAGCTGCTATTTTCAAGCACAATCTCATCATCACAGGCCGCCCGGAGCAGAATTCTTCCGGATTCCAACAGCATTTCCTTCATCTTCTCACCTACCAGTTTCACAGATTGCCCGCCCTGTGCTGTTCCCCTGGATGCAACAGTCAGACCGCTGTCCGGAATGGAATTCGTATCTACTGCCTCCACGATAATATCTTCCAGCGCAATTCCGGATGCCTCTGATACAATCTGTGCGTAAACAGTTTTAAGCCCCTGCCCGATCTCCATAAGGGCTGCATTCAGAATAAAACTCCCATCCGCAAGCCCTGTAAACATGGCTCCGGAAGAATCTACACCTTCTCCGCCAAGAGCCGCACCTCTATAGCTGGTTACAAGTCCGATGCCTTTTCTCCATGTTCCCTTCTGCTCCCGAAAAGCTTCGGCCTTTCGTTCATAATCCGTAGCTTTTAAAATATCCTCCATCATATCGGTAAGCAGGGTCTCATGAATCAACTCCTGTCCGGTCGCCGTCCTGCTTCCCCTCTTTAGAAGATTCTTAGCTTTTAAATCTACAACACTTATTCCCAATTCATCTGCCAGCTCATCCAATACCATTTCATTGCCAAATATGACCTGGGGAGAACTATATCCACGAAAAGCGCATGGAGAAAGGGTATTCGTATACACGCCAAATGTATCCGTCCGAATGTTTTCGATTTCATATGGCCCCGCAGAATGAACCATGGCACGGATATTCATCCAAGGTGCCTGATTATTATATGCGCCACAGTTTTCCAATTGTCTGGACTGATAAGCCATGATTTTTCCTTCTTTGGAAGCTCCCACTTTTACAGTTGTAATAAACGGATGTCGTTTGGCACTTTCCAGAATCGAGTCTTCTCTTGTATATGTCATCTTACAGGGGCGTCCCGTCTTTTGAAGAACCATGGCTGCCCGGGCACACATAAGTCCTGTCATCTCAAACTTTCCTCCGAAGGAGCCGCCTACCGTACACTGGACGGCTCTCACTTTGTTCATGGGAATCTGCAGCGCATCTGACACAAACTCCCTTGGCATATGTCCTTGTTGGGAACAGGAACGAACCGTGACATTGCAGGTAACGTCATCATAATAGGCAAGGACAGATTCCGGCTCAATGTAAGCATGCTCTACAAACCGGGTCCGGTATGTCCTTTCGATTACTACCTCCGATTCTTTAAATCCTTTTTCCACGTCTCCTTTTCGAAGGGGGCGCCAGGACTCCCAGAACACATTTCCCCTTTTTTCTTTATCCGGCACTCCGTCCGTCATCCCCACTCCCTTCTCACGGATGGATGGGCTTTCTTCTTTTATTCCTTCTTCCGGCGTAAACACTCCTGGCAGTTTTTCATAAGTTACCTTAACCGCCGCTGCCGCGGCACCAAGCAGCTCTTTCTTTTCCACGGCAACTATAGCCACCACATCGCCTACAAATCTGGGGTGAGCGGTACAGTAATAAAAATCCAGCATGCTCTGAGGCTTCGGAAAATCTTCCTCTGTCAATACAACTGCGACTCCCGGCATGTTTCTTGCCGCATTCCCGTTCACATGCACCAGTGCATGGGGATAAGCGCTGTGTATACATGCTGCATAGAGCTGCCGTGGCATTATGATATCATCTGCATACTTTGCCCGTCCTGTCACCTTGTCAAAGGCATCCAGCCGGGGCGGCGATGTTCCAATTACAAAAAAATCCTTTTCTTCCATTGTTTTCTCCTCCGGAGCAGACACGCTCTAAGCTCTCCAGGAATGTCCTTCTCTGCGGTTTGTGATGTTCCCTCTTTCACAAAGCCGCTCTGCAGCCGCCTGTGCCTGATGTAATATGGCATTCTCATCTGGTAATACCGTGATTTCCCCATCCTTCAGCAGAAAACGTCCATCCACTGCAACACTTTCAATATTCTGCATCGAGGAAGCGTACACAAGTGTAGATACCGGATTATGCAGAGGTACCGCCTTTGGCGAACGATATGGATTAAATATCACAAAATCTGCTTTTTTTCCTGTCTCCAGCGATCCTATTTCATCCTCCATCCCAATTGCCCTGGCGCCATCGATCGTGACCATCTCCAAAACCTTTTCAGCAGTAATAACCATTGGGTTCAAGGTAGAAACCTTTTGAAGCAGGGATGTTGTCTTCAAAAGCTCAATCATATCCTGTCCGTTATTGCTGGCTGCGCCATCTACGCCAAGTCCCACCGTAATTCCCCTTTCCAGCATTTGAGGAACCGGAGCCACTCCTGATGCCAGGTACATATTGCTGACCGGGTTGTGAGAAACCTTGATGTCATAGGCTGCTGCCTTATCCATATCGCGTTCCGTCAGATGTACACAGTGAACCATGAGAACATTTTCTGCTGCCGCACCTATTTTCTCAAGACAGTCTACTCCGGCACAGCCATGCAGCGCTTCTGTCGCTTTTCTGTCAAAAGGCGTTTCCGATACATGTACCGTCATCCCCGCATGATAGGAAGATGCAATATCATAGAGCATCCGCAGCATATCCTCCGTATTGGACCAGAGGGCTGCAGGAGCAGTCCATATCCGGATTCTCCCATTTTCCATATTATGATACCTGTCGTATATACGGATCAGATCCCTTTCCACCTGCTCTTTCGTCTGCATAATTTCCGGCACCACTCCGAAGTTTGTTCCTGCATTCATACATCCTCTTCCAAAGATCCCTCTGATTCCGGTTTCCTGATATGCCTTCAGCACACTGTCACTGAGCCCTTCTCTTGCATGCGGATACATGTAATCGACCTCTGTGGTCATCCCACTGCGGATCCCCTCCAGAATTCCCAGCATTGCCCCATAATAACAGTCCTCCGGCTCCAGAAATCTGGATGCAGGAAAAGTCATCGTAGCAAGCCAGTTCTTAAGTTCCATATCATCGCCCAGGCCTTTCAGCAGTGTCTGGAAGAGGTGATTGTGCGTATTTATAAATCCTGGAAATACGACATTCCCCGTACAGTCCAGAACTTCCCGACAGTCCGTATATTTTTTCTTCAGTTCACCGCCTTCTCCTATCTCAGCGATTCTTCCGTCCTTTACCGCCATGGACGCGCCGTACAAAATTCTTCTGCCTCTATCTACCGTAACAAGGATTGCATTGTTCAATAATAAATCCGCTCTTTTTCCCATCTGTAAACTCACACAACCTGCTCTTCACCGGCTATTCCCGCCATATACATGCCGATTTTTTCAACAGCTGCGTCCTTTCCTTCCATTTCTCCAATTATTTTTCCTTCGTAGATAACTCCGATCCTATCTCCCAGAGCCAGCACCTCATCCAATTCGGTCGATATAAGCAGTACTGCACATCCGGCATCTCTTGCCCTTACAATCTCGCTGTGTATATATTCAATGGCTCCGATATCTACTCCCCTTGTAGGATGCACGGCCAAAAGAAGCTTTGGTGATTTTTCAAGCTCTCTTGCAACAACCGCCTTCTGCTGGTTCCCGCCGGAAAGATATCCGATATTCAGATGCAGACTCGGTGTTTTTACGTTGTACTTCTCAACCATCTGCTTCGCATGTGCTTCTTCTTTTTTCCAGTCGATAAAAATTCCTTTTCTGTACTTTGGATTCTCATAGTCATATAAGACCATGTTTTTCATCAGACTCTGTCCCATCAGGATCCCCATATGCTGCCTGTCTGCCGGGATATGAGAAACACCCTGCCGCAGTATTTTACCGGTCTTTTTATTGGTCATATCCTGATTCAGAATATATATGGATCCACCTTCGCTTCTGGCTAATCCGGTTATCGCTTCAATCAGCTCTGCCTGTCCGTTGCCGTCTACCCCCGCAATTCCATAGATTTCACCGGACCGGACACAAAGAGACAAGCCGTCTACTGCCGGATTTCCTTTCTTTCCCCTGACTTGAAGATTCTCAACCCTAAGCACCGGCTGGCCAGGTTTTGCCGCTTGCTTTTCTACTGCAAAGCTGACGGGTTTACCCACCATATATTCTGCCAGCTCACTTTCATTCGTGCCATTTTTTTTCAATGTGGCAACATTCTCTCCACCCCGCAGTACTGTAATCACATCGCTGACATGCATAACC
>CAMKHH010000016.1 GCA_946412445.1 uncultured Eubacterium sp. | reverse complement strand
GTTAAAGACTTTTCAAAATATGCATGTTAAAATGATACCAGGGTCAAAAAGTCACGGAAAGGATGTAATTTGAAGAATGGAAGAAACAAACATATTGGTTGTGGATGATGAAAAAGAGATTGCGGATCTTCTGGAAATTTATCTGATCAGTGATGGATTTCATGTTTTGAAGGCATATAGTGCCATGGAAGGATTAAGAATTCTGGAAAGCCAGAAGGTAGATCTGGTTCTGCTGGATGTGATGATGCCTAATATGAATGGAATTGAGATGTGCCGGAAGATTCGTGAATCAAATAATATTCCAATCATCATAGTGAGTGCGAAAACTCAGGATATAGATAAAATTGTGGGATTATCAACAGGCGCGGATGATTATGTATCCAAGCCCTTTAATCCTCTGGAGCTTATGGCGAGGGTAAAGTCTCAGCTGCGCCGTTACAGAGAATTGAACCCGTCTAAAAAAAAGAAAGCGGGAGATATTATTACCCTTAAAAATCTGGTAATTAATAAATCTACACATCAGGTATACTGTTATGATGAAAATATTAAGCTTACACCTATAGAATTTGAGATATTGTATTTGCTGGCTTCAAATCCGGGCAGGGTGTTTTCCACCAATGAAATTTTTGAAAGTGTCTGGCATGAAAAGTTCTATGAGGCGAATAACACGGTAATGGTTCAT
Source organism: uncultured Eubacterium sp. (assembly GCA_946412445.1). Lineage (GTDB taxonomy): Bacteria > Bacillota > Clostridia > Lachnospirales > Lachnospiraceae > Novisyntrophococcus. Next base: position 9,647 of record CAMKHH010000016.1, on the reverse strand, counting down.
ATCAGACGCCTGAGGGGAAAGATGCATGATGACACAAGAGAAGATAAAATTATAACGACGGTATGGGGAGTTGGATATAAAATTGAAGCTTAGTTTTGTGAAAAATTACAGTCAGAGAATCATAACCTACCTCATAATATCGGGTCTGGTGACGCTGCTTGTAGAAGGATTTATAATTTTCTCACTTCGTGGGATGGAAAATTATTTCCGGAGAACCGGTTATCGCAGTGCAATGTTTGGTCCGGATGGGATGCGGCCGGAGTACCGTATGATGATTCTGATCATGTTCGGTATCATCACCTTTATCCTTTGCTTTTATATCTGGATGAGAGATACCATATCTTATTTGAATCTGATTATCCGGAAGGTAAAGGATATTTCTGAAGGAGACTTTGACCACCCGATTGAGGTGAGGGGTAATGACGAATTTGCCTCCATGGCACAGAATTTGAATCAGATGCAGAAGAACATCAAGGATATTATGGAGCGGGAACGGCTGGCAGAGCATACAAAGAATGATCTGGTGTCCAGCGTGGCCCATGACATCAGGACACCTCTCACATCCATCCTGGGTTACCTTGGCTGGGTGAGAGAAAAGAAGGATATGGATGATGCAACAAGAGATAAGTATATTGAGATTGTTTATGATAAGGCAAAACGCCTGGAGCAGCTGACCAACGAGTTGTTTGGATTTGTAAAACTTGAGCATAATGAGCTTAAGCTTCAGATTACCCGGCTGGATTTGATTCAGTTGATGGAACAGATGCTGGATGAAATGACGCCAAGCTTCGTAAAGTATGGGATTGAGGTAGAATTCCATCATCCGGGGAACTCCGTATGGATTGAAGCGGACGGTGAGCTCATGGCCCGGCTTTTCGGCAATCTTTTGAATAATGCGATTAAGTACGGGAAAGAGGGAAAGCAGATTCTGATAAAGATGGAGCCGGGTACCGATTGGGTGGTGACGAAGGTCGTGAACTATGGTCATGTGATACCGAAGGAAGAGCTCGATTCTATATTCCTTAAGTTCTACCGCACGGAGCAGTCTCGTTCCAGGAATACAGGAGGAACGGGATTGGGTCTTGCTATCGTCTGGCAGATTGCACAGCTTCATAACGGAACAATAAGGGTGAAAAGTGATCTTCAGGGAACTGTTTTCGAGGTGGACCTGCCTCTTTATCAAAGCGGAAAAAAGGGAAGGAACTTAAGATGAGAAGCTATCATTTAAGAAATAAAAACATCAGGATATTTTTCTTAATTCTGATTTTCTTTGCAGCTTCAGTCATAATGGTCCAGGCATCGCCCATTGACAATAGCAGAACACAGGATGGGGTCAAGGCCGAAGTCAGCTATGGCTTAAAAGGTCTGGTTCGTGCAGGAAACAGATTCCCGATTTATCTGAAATTGACAAATCAGGGGGCTGATTTTGAAGGAACTATAACACTGCAATCTGCAACACAGGATTATTCGAATACTGCTATGACCTATGTAATAAACAGCCTGCTTCCGGCTACATTTGAGGGCACTCATAACCAGATTGTTAACATGGAAGTTCCTGTTTCACTGAAAGCAGGGGAAACATGGAAAAGACCACTTGTGTCTTATTTTCAGTATAACACGGACAGGTACCAGATCATTCTAAAGAATCTGGCAGGAGAGGTTGTTTATGAAGAAACTTTGAAAATTAATCAATCTGATATACTGTCCGTGGAATATCTGATTGGGGTTATGTCTGAGGATACACAATACAGCGGGCTGCTTGGCGGATTTCCATGGGCATATAATCAGATACTGGATGGCTCTTTCGTAAGAAATGTACTTCTTACACCCGAAGATCTGACAATAGAGAATCTGGCTGTCGGGATACCGGATGTACTTATTTTTGCTGATTATCAGCCCGGAGATTTGTCGGTGAGCCAGCAGACGGCACTAAAGACCTGGGAACAGCAGGGAGGAATTTTGATTACCGGAGCCGATAAAAAAAATGTGACGGAGCTTCTTACAGCGGCTCTGTCGAAATCAGATGTGAACCAAATCCTCTATAGAAGTGCCGGAGATGCAGCAGGACATGATTATTCCATCCTGCCTGACATGCCGATAAAAGAACAGCCCAATTTGGTATTTTATGCAATTTTGCTGCTTACATATGCTTTGATTGCAGGACCAGGATTATATCTCCTGCTCAAAAGGTTTCATAAGAGATATTATCTCTGGGGAGGCATGACCTGCTTATCTCTGGGAGCTGTGGTTTTGATCGGAATATGTGGTTCCGGCACCAGAATCCGTGCCCCTTTTCTAACCTATGTAAATGTAATCCAGCAGCAGGAGGATACTTGGAGTGAATCCATCGACTTGGGACTGCAGGCACCATATAGCAGCAGCAGTAACCTTTATATAGATTCCTCTTATACGATTATTCCCTGGTCCTCCGGAAGCAGTGAGAACCCGGAGGATTTTGTGGATACCTCCACGTTTGGAAGGGTGACGCTTTCTTATAAAGGGGATAAGAAAAAGATAACAGTCTCGGATCTTCCACCGTTTTCTATGACACGTTATTTATTAAACAAGGAGCATATCCTTGATAAAAATCAGGGCTTAAGTGCTTCAATTCAGGTGTTTGACGGAAAGGCAGAGGGAAAAGTGACAAATCTTACAGCTTTTGATTTTAAGAATGCTGTGGTGATTATGCCGGCGACCGGAATCAGAATCGGTGATATTGCAGCAGGCGAGACGATCGAGGTGAAAGATAAGAAGGTTGAAAGCCTGGAAGAGATGGGGAGTCCCCTTTCTAAAAAGGAAGGAAGGGCAGGAAAGGATGCTTTCGAAACGCAGGTTTGGAGCGGATTTCTTAATATGCAAAACATTACAAGGCGCTCTGAAAGCCTGATTATGGCTCAGGTTGTAAATCCGGATACATCCTGGCAGTCGGACAGCGGTTATGAGACATATGGATATGCCTTTTACTATGCTCCCGCTGAAGTGGATATGACAAAGGGTAATCTGCTCTACTGTCCGTATGCCGAACAGTATCGTTCTGATGATACAATCACGTATGTCCCTGGTCAGGCCTTTCGGTATCTTTACATGTACGAACCTGAGTATACGGCCACCTTTCATCTGAATGATATTCTGGAGGACTCAGAGGAGACGGAGCTTGAGATTCAGTCCTTATGGTTTAAACCATTTGAGTTACAGGATAAATATACACCGCCATTTCAGGGGGCCATTGATTTCTATAACTATGAAACCCGGGAATTTGACCAGATGAAGGAATGGGATCAAAGATTTAATGAAGATGAACTAAAGAAATATCTCAATAGCGAAAATGAGATAACCCTCCGCTACCGAATCAAGGATGAGGAACTGGATGAAACTAAGACTTATCTTTTGCCGGGTGTTCATGTGATTGGAAAGGCAGGAACAGATGCTGAAAATTGAAAAGCTTCATAAGCGATATGGGGGTATTCAGGCACTGAACGGATTAAATATGGAAGTAGAGAACGGGAGTGTTTATGGATTCGTGGGCCCAAACGGTGCAGGGAAGACAACGACAATCCGTATTATTTCCGGATTATTGACTTATGACTCCGGAGAAATCTGGATTGATGGAGTACGTCTGAATGGTAATTATGAACAGCTTAAGCGTATGATAGGCTTTGTACCGGACTTCTTCGGTGTTTATGAGAATCTGAAGGTTACCGAATATCTGGAGTTTTTTGCCTCTGCCTATGGAATTTACGGAAAAGAGGGACGCAGACGCAGTCTGGAGGTCTTGGATATGGTTGGACTTTCAGGAATGGAAGACCGGCTTGTAGATGCACTGTCCCGGGGTATGCAGCAAAGATTGTGTCTGGCCCGCGCCCTGATTCACAGCCCGCGGCTTCTGGTGTTGGATGAACCCTGCTCCGGTCTGGATCCCAGAACCCGCAGAGAATTTCAGTATCTGATTCAGAGACTTCAGAAAGAGGGCTATACAATCCTGATCAGTTCTCACATATTGTCGGAATTATCAGATGTAAGCACCAGCATAGGAATTATAGACCAGGGAAAGATGGTACTCCAGGGGGAGATTGACAGCATTATGCTGTCAATTGACAGTGCGAATCCCATACGAATTGATGTCATGCATCACCAAAAGGAAGCAGTGGAGATTTTAAGAAGGAATCCTTTAATCAGCCGTATATCTATTGACAAACATGCGATAGCAGTATGGTTTGACGGCAGTCCTGAGGAGGAGGCCTATCTGCTGAAGGAGTTAGTGGAAGAAGGGGTATTGGTAACCTCATTTGCCAGGGAGCACAATTCCCTGGAGTCCCTGTTTTTCCATCTTACAGGGGAAGGAGAGGCATATGAATACGAATCCGGTATTTGAAAAAGACATAAAAAGACATACCCGATCAATAAAAATCTCATGGATTATCTGTGGCTGCAATATTGTGCTTGCAACAATTGCCATAGCCAGTTTTTTCGGTGAGGGTGCCGCCAGTGGAGTTATGAGGGCAGGCAGTTATTCTATGCCTGCCAGATGCTATATGCTCATGGCCTATGCTTTATTTGCCATGATTCTTATAGCCGTTCCGGCCATTACCGGCGGATCAATCTCCATGGAAAGGGAGGCCAAGACACTCGATGTACTTCTTACCACTTCTTTAAGTCCCTGGAAAATTATTACAGGAAAACTGGAGTCGGCATTAAGTGTAGTTTTCCTGCTGACATTTTCAACGCTCCCGGCTCTTGCACTGGTACTTGTTTTTGGAGGAATCAGCCTTTGGGATTTGTTCCTTCTGGTGATCATCCTTCTGGTAACCGGCATTTATATCGGAAGCCTTGGAATCTGCTGCTCAGTGACATTTAAACGTACGACCATTGCAACGGTAATGACTTACATGTTTGTTCTTCTCCTTTTGGTGGGGACTGTAGCCGCCCCCACGATGGGGCTATATGTTGCAAGACTTCAGCAATCGGTACAGAGCGGCCCGGAAAATTCCAGTGCAGGAAAACTCATCTATCTGTTTTTACTGAATCCGCTGATTTCTTTTGTTGGACTTATCAGCCAGCAGGTAGGCGACGGACATGAAATCAACACAATCTGTAATCAGTTTGGCAATTATAAGAATGATTTTATCGTCAGCCACATGGTATGGTTCAGTGTGGGTGCACAGATGCTCCTGTCGGCATTGTTTCTGTTTATCGCAGGCCGAAAGATAAATCCACTTCGAAAGTGATAGAAAGAGGTTCTCTAAAGAGACCTCTTTTTCAGATTCTCCCATATTTCATAGGGAATCTGGAGGTTCCCCTTTCCGGAGCCTAAATCAATCGATGGCTTATTACTGCCATGAAAATCGGAGCCCCCTGTTACCGCCAGTCCGAAGCGTTTTGCCAGCTGCCTCATGGAAGATTCATCAGAGAACCGATTCATAGAATAGATTGCCTCAATACCGTCCAGCCCACAAGCTGTCAGTTTCTGTACAAGTTCCTCGAGCTGATTTACAGACAGATGGTATAAAAGTGGATGAGCGAGTACCGCATAGCCGCCCCCCTCGTGAATAAGCTTAATTGCCTGGAATGGAGTTACCTTTTCCCGCGGAACAAAGCAGGGGGCCTGATCTCCCAGATAGTTCTCAAACGCACTTTCCATATTCTTGACATCACCATGATCCAGAAGAAATCTTGCGAAATGAGCCCTTGTCCATACGGAATCGGGAAATTCCTGCTTCATCTGTTCGGGTGAGACTGCTATACCATGCGCTTGCAGCAGGGCGATCATCTTTTGATTCCGGATATCCCTTGAATCCCTGAAAGCTTTTAACTGATTTTGAAAACGAGAATTTTCAGAATCGATATCCAGTCCGAGTATATGAATATCCTTCTTGTTATATTCTGTGGAAAGCTCAATTCCGGGAATCAGCTCCAGATCGGTATGCTCTGCGGCCTTACAAGCTCTTTGTATGCCTTCAGTGGTATCGTGATCTGTCAGCGCCATCGCCCTTAAATCCTTTTCCAATGCATATGCAACCAATTCTTCCGGTGTATAAGTTCCGTCTGAACAATTCGAATGTACATGCAGATCAATATATTTTTCCATAGCTACCTCCTGAATTTCATGTAACTTCATACCATGTTTTGCGGGTCCCAAACTCATGTAACTTCATGCGAGCATGAATTTACATGAACTTTTGACCCTGATACCTACGGATTGTTCCGCACTCCGTGCTTCCACAATCCTAAAAACATTCGAATTCCGCCCTGAACGGGCTGCATTCTCATGTTTTGCGGGTTCCAAATTCATGTAACTTCATGCGAGCATGAAGTTACATGAGTTTTTAACCCTGGTATCAGTTTATCATATTTGCCTGTTATTGTATAGAATGTGCTTGACATGGTGGAAGTGATTTGTTATTATATACCCATAGGGGGTATATAAGGAGGAGAATTAACATGGAAACAGAAAAATGTTGTTGTACAAAAACCAAACACAGGGAAGACTTAGAGTATAAAAAGCTGATTCATCGTCTTAACCGGATAGAAGGTCAGGTTCGCGGTGTTAAAACGATGGTTGAAGAAGAGAGATACTGTGTGGATATCCTGAACCAGGTGGCCGCCATTCAGTCCGCACTTAATGCATTTAATCGGGAATTACTTACGAATCACATAAAAACCTGTGTGGTTGATGATATTAAGGAGGGGGATGAACAGGTAGTAGATGAATTATGTGACACAATCAGGAAGCTGATGAAATGATATCAGGGTCAAAGGAGAGTGCGTTTCATGTTTGCATGAAAAAGTACGACTTCAGGACCCGCAAAATAATAGGAGGAAGATATGAAAACAGAGACATATAACATAAAGGGCATGACTTGCGCCTCCTGCAGTGCAGCAGTGGAGCGGGTAACGCGCAAGCTGGATGGAGTTTCGGTAAGCAATGTAAACCTTGCGACCAATAAGATGACCATCACCTATGATGAAAAAAAGGTTAACCCGGAGTTAATTATGAATAAAGTAGACCGGGCCGGATTTTCGGCAGCATTGGAGGCAGCCGAGACTAAAAAGGTAAAGCAGGAGGAGAAAGCAGAGCAGGAAGAGGCACTTCATAAAATCAGATTTCGCCTGATCGGAGCCATTATCTTTGCACTGCCTTTGCTCTACATCTCCATGGGGCATATGGTGCCTTGGCCTATGCCGTTACCGGAGATACTCCATATGCATATGCATCCGCTGAACTTTGCTGTCACTCAGCTGATATTAACAGCGATTGTTCTGTTTTTCGGAAGAAAGTTCTATATTGTGGGTTTTAAAACCTTGTTCCGCGGGCATCCGAACATGGATTCGCTGGTGGCTATCGGAACCGGAAGTGCATTCCTGTACAGCCTGGTTATGACGATTATGATTCCGTCAAATAAGCATGCAGTTGACCAGCTTTATTATGAATCTGCAGCGATTGTTGTGACACTGGTCATGCTGGGAAAATATCTGGAAAGCCGAAGCAAAGGAAAGACATCTGAGGCGATTCGAAAACTGATGGAACTGGCTCCGGACATTGCGGTGTTACTGAAAGACGGCAAAGAACAGGAAGTACCTGTGGAACAGGTGCAGGCGGGAGATTTAATTCTGGTTCGTCCGGGAAGTAAGGTTCCTTTGGATGGAATTGTACGCCAGGGTGTATCCAGTGTGGATGAATCCATGCTGACGGGAGAAAGTATTCCTGTGGAAAAGGAACCCGGAGATGAAGTAATCGGCGGAAGCATGAATTACAACGGGGCCATGCAGGTTACGGTTTCCCGTGTGGGAAGTGATACGACACTTGCAAAGATTATAAAACTGATGGAGGATGCACAAGGGAAGAAGGCTCCGATTTCAAAGCTTGCGGATACTGTGGCCGGCTATTTTGTTCCGGCAGTTCTTCTCATTGCACTGGTTGCCGCTGTTATATGGGCAGTTACGGGACATCCGGCTTCCTTCGTCCTGCGTATTTTTGTATCAGTACTGGTTATTGCATGCCCCTGTGCACTTGGCCTCGCAACACCGACCGCAATTATGGTTGGAACAGGTCTTGGCGCCAAATATGGAATTCTGATAAAAAGTGGAGAAGCACTGGAAATTACTCACAAGGTAGGTGCTGTTATTCTGGATAAGACGGGTACAATTACAGAGGGAAAACCTAAGGTTACAGAAATCATCAGTAAAGAAATCCCAGATGAAGACCTGCTTTTAATGGCTGCTTCCTGTGAAATGCCTTCTGAGCATCCTCTCGGCCAGGCAATCGTGGAGGGCGCCAGAAACCGCGGGATGGAATTAAAAGAAGTTACGGATTTCCAAAGCCTGACGGGAAAAGGAATTCAGGCAGTTTATAACGAAAGCCAGATTTATATTGGAAACCTGCGGATGGTGGAAGAGATGCATTTTGACCTGGGAGACTATCAGAAAGCAGCCGATGAGCTGGCGGAAAAAGGTCAGACCCCCATGTTTGTGGTGCGGGAAGGCCAGGTGTTGGGAATCGTAAGTGTGGCTGATACAGTGAAGGAAACAAGCAAAGCGGCTATTGATAAAATCCGTTCCTTAGGGGTAAAAGTCTATATGCTGACCGGAGATAATAAGCGGACTGCCGCTTATATAGGGAAACAGGTGAATGCGGATGAAGTGATCGCAGAGGTTCTCCCTGAGGATAAAGCTTCTGTGGTTTCTGCCTTGCAGAAGGAAGGAAAAAGGGTTATGATGGTAGGAGATGGCATCAATGATGCACCGGCGCTGGCGCAGGCGGACGTTGGTGTAGCCATAGGCAGCGGAAGCGATATCGCCATGGAATCCAGTGATGTTGTTCTGATGAAATCTGATTTAATGGATGTATACCGAGCCATTAAACTCAGTAAGTCCACGATAAGGAATATTAAAGAAAACCTGTTCTGGGCATTTATCTTTAATACCTGTGGGATTCCTGTGGCAGCAGGACTTCTGTATCCTTTTGGGGGCCCGCTTTTGAACCCCATCATCGCAGGACTTGCGATGTCCTTCAGTTCCGTTTTCGTAGTGACTAATGCGCTGCGCCTGCGGACAATTAAATTAAAGTAAACTTCAAATATGCGTTATAAAGTAAAGATGGAGGAATAGAGATGAAGACAGTATTAAAAGCAGAAGATATGCATTGCGAAAAATGTGTGGAAAGAATCACAAAGGCCATGAAGGCAGCGGACCTGGATTTTGAAGTATCTTTGGAAAATAAAACCGTGACCATTGATGGATGCGAACATTGTGTTGCCAAGGCCAAAGAGATTATGGATGACCTGGGATTTGAGGTGACAGAGATTTGAGGGCTTACGAGAGATTACTGAAATATATTGTGATTCCTACGGCAAGCGATGAAGACAGTGAAAGTGTTCCTACTACAAAAGAGCAGTTCTGCCTGGCAGAACTGCTTGTGGAAGAACTGAAGCAATTGGGTCTTTCTGATGCCAGAGTGGATGATATGTGTTATGTCTATGCTTCACTTCCGGCAACGGAAGGCTATGAGCAGGCACCTGCTGTCGGATGGATTGCACATATGGATACAGTATCCGATTTTACAGAACATCCGGTCAATCCGCAGGTTCATGAAAACTATGACGGAGGAAATCTGCCCTTGGGTTCTTCAGGCAGAATGCTGGAGGTGAAGA
>CAMKHH010000015.1 GCA_946412445.1 uncultured Eubacterium sp. | reverse complement strand
GTTCCCATACGGATGGCTGTCAAAATAGTCCTTGTCTCCGAAATAGCCAATTTCCCCGAACATCTCCTGTCTTTCCATATGGTGCCCATAGAGAATGCTGTTGAAATCCTGAAAATCCGCATGGTTCCGGTAATCCAGGAAGATGGAGCCTGCAAGGGAGTACTCCCCATAGGCATTCGTATTGATATACTTTGCGTTATCCCCGCCCTGCGTCACCGGATAGTCAATGTTCGTACCATAAACCGTGAGCCAGGCAAAGACCTCCTCATTCATTCCCCGAAGCTCCTCAAAGGATTCTGTCTCCTTCCCAACCTCCGGCTTATAAATCTCATACTGCGCGGAATCCGCCGCATTATAAAGCTGCCTGGAATCCCACAGGGCATAACCGCTGAATGCGATGAACAACAGGATTATGCCCAACACCATAAGATTTACGATGCCATTTGCTGCATGGATTGCTTTTCCTGCAATCTTCTCAGCGTCTGAACGCATCGGCTTTTTTGCGGGATTTAACGACCACAAACAGCACCAATGCTCCGGCTGCCAGTGCGATCATCATAATAAACGGCAGATCGTTCATGGAAATACCCGTAGGCGTGATGGAGGTATCAAACGTATTGGTGAATGCCGCACTGTTCTCCTTTTCGCCAATCATTTGTTCACTGGTAGACAGTGATGTACCTACTGTACCGCCGGGGACGGTGACAGAATTGTCATTGACCGTCAGGACAACGCTGGGCGCATAATTGGGGACCGCATCTTCTTCGGCCTCAAAAGAGGCACCAACCGGAAGATCCGTAAATACCAGACTCTGTCCATGCTTCAGGTTAATGGAAAGATCGGTCCCGGCTGTCACTTTAATATAGGTTCCTGATCCGTCAGTTCCGGTTGTAAATGTACCGTTTTCGGCAGCAGGTGTAATAACAGAACTGTTTTCCATGAGATACGCTTTATAGGTCACTGTACCACTCTGGGTTCCCGCAGCTTTTGTTTTCACGGTAAAGGGGAAGTATTTTGTCTGGTCGCCCATGCTGCCCGCAACTGTTTTGCTGATGGCAAGCGCACCATCAGATGGAGAACCACCGCCCGGAGTCTTCGTATAGCTATTCGTAAATACAAGGGTACTTTGACCAGGGGTCGGATTCACCTTATCCCCGACATTCACGGTGCCGTCATGGGAACCGTCCTTTTTTACAATAACCGCACTGATTTTTTTCAGCTCAGGCCCGCCTGCACCATTCTCTACATAAGCTCTAATCTCATACTCTGCACCGGAATAGTCCATATGATGCAGCTCTGTCCCACCGTATGTCCCCGATGTTTCTGTCAATGTATAAGTATAGACTCCTGCATTTGGAAATGAGATGCCACTAAAGAAGTCTGCCGATTCCTTTGATACGATTTTCAGACCATTGCTGGTAGAACCGTTCTCCGATGTTAAAAAAGAAATGTTCTTGTCGGTGATGGTCGGTAGTTTCGCCTTGTCGGCCGCATTGTCGTTGTAGCTTTTCTTCTCGAAGTGGAATGTAAACGTTGCTGCCGGTGTAGAAGTGCCTTCCGGCATCTGCAGTACCTTTTTAATGGTTGCTTCGTTTCCCTCAACAGGGTCACCGGCTGCAAATACGGTAGTCAGGCCGCCCAGACACATAGTGAGGGCGAGTGTCAGCGCAAAAAACGCCTTAGGGAATGCGTGTTTTTTTGTGAGTTTCATTTTGAATTCCTCCATATAATATGATGTGAGAAGGTATTGTCTGTGCTATATCCCCCTGCGCCGCAGGATAGCCATCACCTTACCTAAAGTATCCCTGTTCTCTACCACGCCGTATACACGGCTGTCCGTGGCATTCGTCCTGTTATCGCCAAGCACGAATACCTGCCCCTCCTTAAGCGTAAGCGGAAAACGGACTCCCTCTTCATAGGGCCGGGTAGGAACGTAAATCTTCATTTCCTGTTGGACTGCACCGTTGACGATCAGCCCATCTTCTGTAATATCCACCGTATCGCCTGCTGCAGCCACCACACGGCGTACCTGCTTTTGCCCCTTGACCTTCAAAACGAGCGTATCCTGTGAGGCATAGTTCTTATCCAGGCGATAGAAGAACACCAGATCCCCGTCTGCCACCGCCGGCGACATATCCGGATCAGTGTTGCGGAACATCCCGAAAATAAAGGTAAAAATCAACAGAAGGGCACATACAATCGCTGCAATTTTTATCATCAGCAGTAACAGCTCCCAAAGCACCGTAGGTGCCCGCGGCCGCTGCATCGGTACATCACTCATAAGCTCACCCCCGTCTGTGTCTGCGGATTACTTCCGGCACGGCAGCTGTCAAGGCCAGAAGTCCTGCGGAAAGAAGCAGAATCCATATCGTATCCGCCCCCGGTGTTATGCCGGTCGGAACAATCTCTTCAAACCGATTGACATAGGCTATGACTGCGTTATCGTCGATTTCCTGCGAGCCGATTGTCGGAGCACCTGTTATACTGTCCTCCACACCCCCTATATCGGTCTGAACAGACGGTGTATACATGCTGCCCTGAGGCAGAAGCTCCTGAACCTCCAGTCCGTATCCCAGCGGAACCGCCAGAATGATCGTCTGCCCATGCCCCAGAGTAACGGTTGCTGTACCGCTCTCATCAAGGGTGATGGAGACGCCTGGCGGAGCTGCTGCACCTGTGCCGGGAAGTGTTCCGCCGGTGTAGGTGAAGACCGGTCGGGTTGTAACCGGTGAGCCGTCGGAGCTGTTCGTAAATATCAGTTTAAAGGTGAATTGCTCCTGCATATTGGCATATGTTCCTTCAATTTCTTTCGATAAGGTAACCGATACCATATTAATCAGTGTAACAGGCAGCGGAATGAAGCCGCTGTTGGCGCCGTTACTATAAGCAATACCATCCATAGCGGAGCCGTGACCGGAGCCAAAATCCCAGTAAGCTCTGGCCGCAGCAGCAGTATCTTCACTGGTCCTCAGCGAAATATCCTTCTTTTTATACTGCAGGTACTGGCGTACACCCTGGTCCTCATCCCAGCCGATCACCACTCCGTCCCCTGTGACCGAAAAAGTGCCGGAAGGACTCACAACATTTCCCGTACCGCTTATCCCTCCGGCAGAGGCAAAGACCAGGCCGCCGCTGACCAGAATATCTTTCGCACTGATTGCACTGCCGCTCCCTGTGTTCATCACCTTACCACTGTCCTGAACCGTAACATTTCCGGTACTTTGGATGGTGCTTCCCGTTGCTGCAATCACTTCTCCGGTTCCACTGACCGTTACCTGAGCGTTAACTCCTATGACCCGAATCGCCCCGGAGGAAGCGGAACTCACTGTGCCTCCACTGACCGTAATACTTGTGGGATTAACGGCCGGGACAAGAAAAATGGCCTGTGAATTCTGCGAAGCAACACTGCCCCCGCCACTGACCGTAACGCTTGCTCCATTGGTGTAAATCCCCAGACCATTCGCCGTGACGGTTCCTCCGTTGACAACAACATGCCCGGAGAAAGTATTTCCATTCATATTGATAGCCGCGCCGCTGTGATTCCCCACAATGCTGCCGCCCGCGCTTACTTCAAATGTTCCTGAAAAGTTCGGAAGCATAAGCATTGCACCCGATAAAGCCGGGCCCGATTCATACTTTGCTTTCCAAATCACTTTCTTCCCCTGCGGAATTGTCAGGGACAACTCTGCCGCCGCATTCGTCTTTGCGCCGAGAACTATTACGGAGCTATAGCTGCTTAATTCATTCTGGATTGCAGTTTGAATCTGTGCTTCACTCATGGAGCCGTTAATAATGACTGTTCCTCCGGCAAACGGTTGGATCAGCCCCTCCGAGTCTATTACCCTGACTGCAACGTGCGGCAGCTCCACACCCTCTGCCAGTGTATAGCCTTCTTCTAAAACCGGTGTGACCAGATAGCTGCCTGTGACATTCCCATCGTAGTCAGGGTTCGATATCCAGGTTACCGGAACCTTTTCAGAAGCGGCAGACCCATCCCTTTCCACCACAGCACCTAATTCGGCAGGCAATGATAAGTTGGCAAGGTCGGTACCTGTTGCTACAGCCAGCTCCTCTGCATAGAGGGAATCCAGCTCATCGAAAGAAAGAATGAGGACATGATTGCTTTTCTCATCTTCCCCTTCCGTCACCGGCGATGCAGGTGGCGGAGATTCGGAAGGCTCTGTACCTGCAGCTCCGGCAATCTGCGTCACAGATTCCTCAGAGTATGCGAGGGCATCTTCTTCACCGGCGGTATTTGCTGCCTCGGCCGTAAGTCCTGAAGCCGGCAAGATAGAGACCAGCAAAAAGAAAACGAGAACGACTGCCAGCCAGCGGAAACTATTCTTATTTCCTGGATACTTTATTTTTCTATGTACCATGCTCATATTATCCTTTTTTTGCGTACTCAAAAAAATGTGTACAATCTATAATAGGTTAACATGCAGGTACGCATTTCCCCTCTTGCATGTACTGAAATGGCGTTTTGATGTACTGAATTTCGATTGCATTCTATTATTAATTCTGAAGAAATATTATCTTGACATTTATTACCCTCTGTTTTATAATGAGTGTTAACTCAATGAGTTGGAGGTCATTATATGGATTCAAAAAGGCAACAACAGAAAGAGAATACACGAAATAAAATCATTGAAACCGCTTATATTATGTATTCTAAACAGGGATTTTCTACAGCAACCGCTGCCATTGCAAAAGAAGCAGGTGTGTCACATGGCACGATCTTTGTACATTTCCCATCCGTAGATGACTTGTTATGCGCTGTGATAGGTGATTTTGGAGACAGGCTGGGACTTGAACTGCACGATTTATCAGAAAATAACAGCGATATCAGAAAATTGCTGAAAACACATTTGGATATTCTAGCGAAGCACGAAAACTTCTATCGCCGATTAGTGGCCGAAAAGAATCAGCTGCCGGAGGAAGCAAAGATCAGTTTTGTAAATTTACAATCAGTCGCTGCCTATCACTTTAGTAAAATAATTGAACAAGAATATGAAAAGCAGACGATTAAAAATATTCCGACACACCTGCTGTTCAACACATGGATGGGACTGGTTCACTACTACCTTCAGAACAAAGAGTTTTTTTCACCGGAGAATCCGCTTATTGACAGGTATAGCGAAGAACTTATTGGAACATTTTTAAAGTTAATTGAGAAATAGGAGGCTGTGAAAATGAAGATATGTATATCTTGCGGGATGCCCATGCAGAAAATTTCTGACTACCCAAATGGGGATACAGGTAAAGACTATTGCGTGCATTGTGCGCATCCGGATGGCTCTATGCAGTCATTTGAGGAAAAGAAAGAGGCTATGGCGCACTTTATATTCAAAACTCAGGGCTTTGATGAAAAAGCCGCCAGAGAAATAGCCGAAAGTAATATGAAAAAACTCCCGGCATGGAAAAATTATTTTGAATAGGTGAATTTTTATGAGTGAATTGTCATCCTTGCCAAATGTGGGCAGGGTTTTAGAAAGCAACCTGAATGCGATAGGCATTCATACCGCAGAGCAGCTTATACAGATGGGAAGCAAGGAGGCATTTATCCGCATCAGGCTAAGTGTTGATGAAGGAGCCTGCCTGCATATGCTTTATGGCATTCAGGGTGCAATTGAAAATGTCAGATATACTCAGCTTTCTGAGAGCACAAAGTGTGATTTGAAAGAATTTTATAATGAGGTATAATATCCTGATACGTCCCGTCCTTTAATAAAAAGCCGCCCGGGATGATTCCAAGCTGAATAAAGCCCAGCTTTTTATAAAGATGGAGCGCCCCATAATTTGTACTGACAACCGCATTGAATTGTAATATTCTGAACCCGGTCTCCTTTGCTTTCTGCAAACAGTGAGAAACTAATTTTTCACCGATATGTAAGCCTCTCCGATTTTGTGCGACTGCATAACTTGCATTGGATATATGCCCACATCGGCCGATATTGTTTGGATGCAAAATATATAACCCGAGGATTTCATTATTATCGGTATCCACGGCAACACCTGTAAAGGATTGCCGGGAGAAAAAATCAAGTCCGCTGTCCGTATCCAACATTTCTGTCTGAGGAAAAGCAATCCCCTCTTCTACAATATCATTCCAAATAGAAATCATTTTACTTATATCATCTTTACGAAACTCTCTTATAGCAATGTTCATATTCATCCCTCGTTCCCTCTGGTCTCCCGGCAGTTCCATACTTCCCGAAAAATTTATATTTGTCTGTTTTTATCTGCTATTATACTATATACTAATATCATGTACAATAAAAACAAAGGAGCGAATCATGTTACAAATTAAGGATCAGAACGTACTTCCCGGAAAAAAAACAGCTGAATACATCGGAATAGACGGTACAAATGTCAAATTGCCAATCACCCTGATCGCAGGAAAAAAACCCGGACCAACTGTTTTGATTACAGCCGGAGTACATTGTGCAGAATATGTGAGCATTCAGACAGGCATTGAACTGTCATCGGAACTGGAACCGGAGGATATCCATGGAGATATTATCCTGCTTCCACTGATGAATCCAACAGGCTTCGAACAGCGCTCCATGAGCCTTGTACCGGAAGACGGCAAGAACCTGAATCGAGTATTTCCGGGATCCGCAGACGGTACCCTGTCGGATAAAATTGCATATACTGTGGTTCGGCATCTGCAAAGTAAAGCAGATTATTACATTGATCTTCACGGCGGAGATGGATTTGAGTCCCTTACTCCTTATGTATATTATGCCGGCGCCGCCGCACCTGAGGTTTCTGCCTGCTCCAAAGCTATGGCAGAGCAGGTAAATGTGCCTTATCTGGTTCGTTCGGCAACGGCTACCGGCGGTGCTTACAATTATGCCGCATCCTGCGGTATCCCAAGCATCCTTATCGAAAGGGGGTGCATGGGCGCATGGAATCCTTTTGAAGTGGTGTCTTACAAGGAAGACGTGTATCGTATATTGCATCACCTGGGAGTATGGACCAGAGAAACGGCCCCTAAAGAATGTGATTCTGTTGAGCTTCATACTGTTTTCTACCCCAGCGCCGGACAGACCGGCTGCTGGTATCCCTGTTTTCGGCCGGGGGATTCCTTTAAAAAGGGAGATCGGCTCGGGGAAATCAAGGATTATTTTGGGAATACGCTGGAAACATACGCGGCGGATACAGACGGAATATTACTCTATCAGGTCGGAAGTCTCTGCGTTCTGAAAGGAGATACCTTGCTGGCCTATGGAGAAAGTACAGCTTTGGTGCAGGCCACCAGGTGATCTTCTTCTGCATGAATCAGAGTCGGACGATGTTCCTTGCATTCATGACTGCACTCCCTGCAGCGAGGCTCAAACGGGCATCCTGCAGGTATGTTCAGCGGACTGGGAATCTCTCCGCCTATGGTTCTCCTATTTTTCGACCTACCGGCAGATACAGAAAAAACAGATTCTAACAAGGCTTTTGTATAAGGATGCTTTGCCTGTCCATTTACCGAACCTCCGGGAAGGGTCTCCACGATGTTTCCCAGATACATCACCGCAACATGATGAGCAAACAACTGAATAAGCGCTAAATCATGACAGATAAATATAATGCTGATTTCTCTTTCTTTTTGTAGCTTCGTCAAAAGCATAATGATGCTTTTTTGAATGGATACATCCAGGGCAGAGGTTGCTTCATCGCAAATTAAGATTTCCGGTTCCAGGGAAAGAGCCCGTGCAATGCAGATACGCTGCCGCTGCCCTCCGCTCATCCCATGGGGATAGCGGTACAGAATACCTTCCGGCAGCTCTACCATGCGCAAAAGTTCTCTGGCTTTTTCTTCCTTTTCTCCTTTTTTCAGCCTTCCATAATTCATCAAGGGTTCCGTCAAAAGATCGATGATCTTCATCCTGGGATTTAAAGAAGCCAGCGGATCCTGAAAAATCATTTGCATATGCTGATGCAGCAAGCGTTGCTCCCTGGATTTTAAATGCTCAATATTCTTTCCAAGATAAAGAATTTCCCCTCTGGTAGGCTTTTCCAGCTGGGACAGCATTCTGATAAGGGTGGACTTACCGCATCCGCTTTCCCCAACGATGCCTAATGTCTGCCCTTTATAGAGCTTCAAATTAATATCATTGCATGCAGTAAGGATTCTCCCGTAGGATGCAGGATATTCCTTGACCAGATGCCTGGTTTCCAATAATAATTCAGACATAACGCTCTCCCCCTATTTCCGGAACTGAATTGAGCAATTTTTTTGTATAATCGCTGCAAGGATTTGTAATCACCTCTTTTGTAATTCCCTGATCTACAATTTTTCCATGCTGCATCACAATCAACTTATCCGACATAAAAGATGCGACGCCAAGATTATGGGTGATTAAAAGAATCCCCGTACCAAACGCCTCCCGTAATGTCATCATTTCATGAACAATTTGAGCTTGCGTAGTAACATCCAGCGCACTGGTAGGCTCATCTGCCAACAGAAGTTCCGGCTGAAATGTCATTGCCATAGCAATGCCCACCCTTTGGCGCATGCCGCCGCTGAGCTGGTGCGGATAGCTGTTCATGATATTATCACTGTCAGAAAGCCGCATTTTATTCAGCATGTCCATCGCCTTATCCCTGGCTTCCTGCCTGGATAAGCTGCTATGAATTCGTATGTATTCCATATACTGAGAGCCGATTTTCCGGATCGGATTGAGGGTAACCCCACAATCCTGGAAAATCATTGAAATTTTTGTTCCTCTCAGATTCTGCCATTTTTGATTATGTTTTTCTTTCAGGGACTCTCCATGAAATAAAATATCCCCGGAGGTAATATGACCCGTACCTGGCAAGGCTCCCAATATGGCACGGGCTAATGTGGTTTTACCACTTCCACTCTCTCCGACAATACTGACGATTTCGCCCTCTTCCATCATCAGATTAAAATCCTCAACCGCCGGCTTTTGCTGTCCGAATTGAATGGATAAGTTTTTGATTTTCAGCATAATGATTTCCTATTTTACCGAATCGATTTCTGTTGTCAGCCAATAATAATCAATTGGATATAATGCCACGCCCTGAAGTGCTTTAGAAGAGAACAGGTAGGTGGTCTCATATCCGAAAAATACCGTTGCGGCATCATCCATGATAAGCTGCTGAATTTGAATAGCGAGATCTCTTCTGGTCTTTTCATCAAATTCCGCGGACATCTGATCCAACAACTTATCTACGGTATCATTTTTATAGCCAGCGGTATTTGTCTGGGCTTCGCTATACCAGTTTTCCCGGAGGTACTTTTCCGGATCCCCTGTATTGGCAACCAAAACATTCCAAATCAGCAGGTCGTAAGTACCGGAATCTCTCATATCCAAAAGAGTTTCGTAACTGACCGTTTTAAGTGTCATACGAATTCCAATATCCTTCAGATTGGCCTGTGCTGCCTGCGCATATACACCGAGCTCTTCACGGCTGGTGTATATTACAAATTGAAGATCCAGCTTATCTCCAGAAGGCGTTTCCACATATCCATCTCCATCCACATCCACGTATCCGGCATTTTTCAAAAGTTCTTTTGCTCCCTGAGGGTCATAGGCATTTTCATCCTTCAGTTCATCAAATCCAAAATCTAAGGTCGGCGGAATCGGAGCCTTTCCCGCAGTTGCTCCGCCTTGTAATAATGTATCACAATACTTTCCCCTGTCTAATCCACGGATAAGTGCCTGACGAAGCGCTAAATCTTTCAGTGCGCCATTCTGATTCATAAAAGCATACGTTGATCGAAGAGATTGTAATCGCTGTATTTCAACAGAATCCATATTTTCAAATTCCACGACATTTTCTGTCTTTAAATTATATGCAATATCAATTTCGCCGGACTGTAATGCCAAAGAACGTGTGGATTGATCGTTAATGCATTTAAAGTTAACCTTTTCAAACGGCACTTCGCCGCCCCAGTAATGTGGATTCTTTACCACAACGCAAGTATCTGTCGGGCTGAAGCTCTCTACCATATACGGTCCCGTACAAACCGGTCCATCCATAGCGAAGGCAGAAGTATCCACTTTTGTATTAACAATTAAAAAAAGAGGATCAGCAAGGCTTCCCGGTAAAATTGCCACCGGTTCTTCTGTTGTAATCGCTAAATCCTGCCCTTCCACAGTCATAGAAACCGGTACAAAAAAGGTTTCGGCCCGATCCGCCATCTGAAAAGTACGTTCTAAAGAAGTTTTTACCAATTCAGGCGTCATATCGTCCCCATTGGAAAATTTGACCCCTTCCCTGATCTTAAAAGTCCAGGTTTTGTGATCTGGACTTATCGTCCAGGATTCTGCTAAAGAAGGCACCAGCTCACCCTCCTTGTCAAACCTCACTAAGGTTTCGCCGATTGCATACCGGGACACAACCCAGCTGAAATACTGTTCTGTCGGTTCCAGGGTGTCTGCAAAACTGGTCACTCCAATTGTGATACTGCCTTCCGCCTTATCGGGGACCTCTGTCTTACTTTCAGCACAGCCGGTAAGAGTTGTAAATGCAAGGATCATTAGC
>CAMKHH010000014.1 GCA_946412445.1 uncultured Eubacterium sp. | reverse complement strand
CATTTCAGGTTATCATGGTACCTCTTGTCATGTATCTGGGGAGAATGAATTTGTGCAGTATACCGGGACTGATTATTATGCACGTGACCTTAGCGTCGTCGCAGGGAGTATTTTTAATTGTTAATTACGTAAAAGCGGTTCCAAGAGATCTGGAAGAGGCATCCTATATCGATGGATGTACGGCATTCTCAGGATATGTAAAGGTGGTGCTGCCGTTGATCAAGCCAATACTTGCAACAATTATGGTTTTGAATGTTTTGTGGGTCTGGAATGACTTTCAGATGCCGCTGCTTTTACTAAACCGCTCTCCGGAGATGTTTACACTGCCGCTGTTCCAGTATAATTTTACAGGGCAATATACAAACGACTATAACATGGCCTTTGCATCTTTTTTAGTTTCGATGATACCTGTTTTAGTCATATATGCCTTTGCACAGAAGCACATTATATCAGGGCTGACCCAGGGAGCAGTAAAATCATGATTTTCGGATCGGACTTTAAAACCTGCAAGGGGAATCTATATCATGAAAAAAAACGCTATATAGAAAACAAAGTATTGATTGGCCTGATCATTGTTATATTAATGGGATTGATGATAAGTGTTTTTTCGTATTATTTCAAACGGGAGGATATCAAGAATTCGGAAATGAAGAACATGGTGAATATCAGTAATAATATCGACACGGTTCTTGATAATTTTCTCGGAAGTATGCGCACGCTCTATGAAATTCATTATTTTGATTATACAGCCCGTGATATCCTTCTGACTGACAGTAAAGAGACAGATTTTAAAAAAAGACTTGAAGATTCCCTGTATATGGACAATTCATTAAAGCACATTGTCGGGTGGAATCCGGGCATAGAGCAGGCGACAATCATCTCAAAATACGGGAATGTATACAGTAATAATCCTTCTGTTTTTGCTGAGTACCTGGAGTTTATTGAGGCACAGAAAGAGGCAAATATTCCTAAGGAATTTAAAGGGACGTATTATACGCAAAAATATAACAAGGGTTCTCTTTTTGACAATACGACCGTGATTACGGCGATTCACCCAATGTATGCTTACGAGAACAGTGAGATGGCGTTGATGTGTATTGATATTGACTACAAAGCGCTGCTTAATGTGCTGAAAACGAGTGTGAAGAATCAAAAAGGATGTTTCTATCTTTTTTATGAGGACAGACCCGTTCTTTCCATACATGGAGACGGGTATGAGCAATCACGTACATGTACAGAGAAGGCTATAGAAAAAATTCTGAATCAGGACTGTAAAAGCAATAAAGTAAGCAATGTTTCCTGTGATGGAAGAAGAGTCTACGTTACAAAAAAGGAAAACATTCTAACCGGGTGGAGCATTATACAACTTCGGACAGAAGGAGAGATACTGCAGGATTTGAACAGGTCGAATCAGATAACCATGTTTTTATTAGTTGTGGTCTTTGCTATTGTGCTGCTTCTGCTTTATTGGATCAATGTCAGAATTCTGAAACCACTCATCTATTTTGAAGCAAACATTCGCACCTATTCTTCCGGTGATTCCTTAAAACTGGTCGCTTACGAAAAACCTGTGAGCGAACGGGTCAGCAGTGTGATGAACAGCTACAACCATCTTGTGGAGCAGGTGAACCGTTACATTGACAGGGAAATCATATACGAAAAGAATCAGAGAAATACCCAGGCCATTGCTCTGCGTTATCAGATCAACCCACATTTTTTATTCAATACGCTGAACGTTATCGGTTCAATTGCAGAAATTAATGAGCTTCGGGAGGTGGTTGATGTGACCAGCAATCTTTCCATGATTCTGCAATACAATATCCGCGGTACAAAATTGGTAACGTTAAAGGAAGAACTGGCTATTGCCAATGCGTATATTGAAATTCAAAAAGTACGTTTTCAGAATAAAATAGAAATACAGTATGACGTACCCGAAACAATGCTCAAGGAAAAAATCATCAAATTTATCCTTCAGCCACTGCTGGAAAATGTTTTTAAACATGCCTGCCGAAAAGGGGATAAATCAGGTCTTCATATTCGTATAAGTGCCGTCATGCGGCAGTCCTGTCTGTTTTTGTATGTCAGTGATGACGGAAAAGGAATCGAACCAGAGAAGCTGGCAAAGCTTAATTACATGCTGGAACATGAGATTGACAGTCAGACAATTCTGGATGAGGACAAATGGGAGGAAAGCATCGGGCTTAAAAACGTGATTGCCAGAATTAAGAATTATTATGGAAATGATTGTTCAATCAAATTAAGAAGCACAGTGAATCTGAATACAATCGTTGAGATCAAGCTTAAGCATATTAGCTTTAATGACGAAATATCGAAAGAGAAAGAGTGGCGAAATGATTAGAGCGTTGGTTGTTGAAGATGAAGTATACGCCAGAAAAAACATCGTAAAAATCATAAATAGCAGTGAGTTGGACATTCATGTGTGTGCAGATGTGGAAAGTGCGGAAGAGGCAATTGTATCCTTGGCGGAGAATCAGAATATACAGCTTGTCCTTTCGGATATTCAGATGGGAAGTATGGATGGATTGGAGTTGTCCAGGTATTTATATGAAAATTATCCGCGTATGTATGTGGTACTGATTACGGCTCATGAGCGTTTTGATTATGCCAGAGAGGCATTAAAATATAATGTAAAGGATTATATTATCAAACCGGTTTTCAGAAATAATCTGCTGGAGCCGCTGCACAAGATGATTTCAAAAATTGAAGATGACACAAAAGCGAATGAGGATTTTATGCTCAGGGTGGAGGATAATATTTATAAGCAGTATATAACCATGAAATCCCTGGCAAAAGATACGGGACTGCAAAAGCAGATCATTCCGGAGTTTTTAGAAAAGAAGGCGGCGGCATACAGGGTGTTGCTGATACAATCGGAAAACCGGAAAGAAGTAGAAAATATATATAAATTACTGAAAGAAAGACTTATCTTTTGCAGTGTCACAGGGTTTTTCAGTAAGATAAATAACGAGTATATTTATATTCTGTTGTGGGATTCAAAAGCAAAGGCGAATACGGTCGATGAGATTGCAGCACAGATAAACCAACTGATTAATTACATATTTGTCTGTTACAATCAGGGGATTACAGCCGGAATGAGCCGCTTGTATTGTGACAGGGAGAATCTTTATAAGGCATATAATGAGTCTATTTACGCCATTAACCAGAGGTTGATTGATGGTTGGAATAAGCTGTATGTGTTCACAAAGGTGTTGGAAAAAAAAGAAATATCAGAAGTACAGTGGGTCCATAAGCTTTCGAAGACGCTTGCTGTAAAAGATTATACCAAAGGGATGGAGTGCATTCATAACATTTTGGCTGAAATTGTTAATAGCGGAAGCTCCGTGCAGAGCTTATATAAGGTAGTCATCAACCTGTTGAAAATTCTGAGCGACAATTCCCGTGAAGCCGTGGAAGAGACGAATGATGATAGCAGATTAAGTTTTTCAAGACGATATGATCTGTACAGATTCAACCGGATTTCAGACCTTGAGGCGTGGATAGAGGAAACGATTCTGTATTCGTGCTGCACGCCTGAAAGCAATGCGTGCAGCAGTACTGTCATCAAAGACATCGTCGAATACGTGAAAAGAAATTATTACCGGGATATCTGCCTGCGGGAATTGGCTGAATCCAAGTACTTTATGAGTTATTCGTACTTAAGCCGTCTGTTCAGCAAGAAGATGGGGCGTTCTTTTTCAAAGTATCTGATTGATTACAGACTTGAAAAATCGAAGGTGCTTCTGAAGGATAAGAATCTGCTTATTGGGCAGGTATCCTTTGAAGTAGGCTACCGTGATGTTTCACATTATATCCATTCCTTTAAAAAGGCATTTGGAATGACACCGGAAGAATACCGGGCTACGCTCATGAAGGAGGTATGATAAGAAAAGATGGGATTGCATTTGTTTTTAATCAATGCATTTGTCTATATCAGCAGTGTTTTTTACGTCCCGTTTATCAGTTCTTATTATGCCGGCAATGGGATTACACCGGCACAGATTGGTGTACTTTTGATGATAGGTCCAATTACTGCAATTATTGTTCAGCCATTATGGGGAAGGCTCAGTGATGCTACAGGAAGAAGAAAACTTGTCCTGGCACTGGCTGTTGCCGGAAGCGGGCTAAGCATGCTCATCTATTATGCGGGGAATAGTTTTCGGATTTTTTTTATAGCGGCAGTGGCGGTAAATGTTTTTATGACGGTGGTTGTTCCTCTTTGTGATGCACTTATTATCAATCAGGCTGAATTATTGGGAATTCCTTTTTCTGTTGTACGGCTTGGAGGAACACTGGGATTCTCTGTGATGGCAGTTATAGCGGGCAATCTCCTGAAAAAATATCCGGATATGCAATTTGCTTTAAGCAGTATCGGGTATGCAATATTGCTGATTTTGATTGCTTTTTTACCCCGGGACTCTGCCAGGGGCAGGAGTATCCCAAAAACAGGTCGGAAAACCAGGATGGGCATTCATAATATTTTTGTAAGCAAGGAAATCTATCTGGTGTTGTCCTTCGTTCTAATCAGTCAAATCGGGCTTAGCTTTTATTCGGGTTTTATGGGACCTTATTTAATCAAACAGGGACAGTCACAAAAAGAAATAGGAGTTATGAGCTGCCTGTCCGCTCTCAGTGAAGTACCGGTTCTACTGATTATTGAGAAGGTGAGAAAAAAATTTGGAGAAGTCAGGGTGTTGATGTTTTCCTGCTTTATGATGGCTCTCAGAATTTTTATCTTTACCGGTGAAACGCTGCTGAGCGCAGGTTTAGCACAGATTTTGCAGGGAACGACTTATATGACCGTATATTATTGCGCAGCAGTGTATATTGCAACAAATGTGAAAAAGGGCATGTTCTCTCTTGGACAGGGGGTTTTGGGAGTGGTGCAGACCGGAATCGGGGCTGTCATAGGCACCTCTGTCGGGGGAATCCTGGTGAACAGCATTGGATTTAAGAAGTCCTTTTGGGTGGTAGCATCCACTCTGGTTGTATTAACAAGTATGCTTGGTATGTATCATGAAAAGAGAGTGGCAGAATTAAAGCTGGAATAAGGAGAAGATGATGAAATTCGATATTATTGGAATTGACATGCCCTGCTGGGATTTGGCAGTGAATCTTGATGAGTATCCGGGTCCCAATTCATCGGCCAGAATGAACCAACTGAGCTGGCAGGGGGGAGGAAAAGTATCTACCGGAATGGTGGCAGCAGCAAGACTTGGCGTAAGATGCTCTATGGTGGGGGCGGTAGGTGATGATTTATACGGAAATCTTTGCGTTAAAGATTTTCAGGAGCATGGAATTGATACAAACCATATATTTTTACGCAATCAGTCAACGACAGGATTTTCTGTTGTGGTTAGTGATAAACATACAATGGGACGCTCGATATTGTATCGTCCGGGCAGTGCAGAAAGTCTTTCAATGGAGGAACTGGACGGGATATGCCTGACGGATGCAAAATATCTCTTTATTGCGGCTGTGGATGAAATAACCCAAAAAGCTGTAAAGGCCGCAAGGGAAGCGGGTGTTAAGGTGCTTATGGATGCGGATTCCTACACGGAGAGTCTGGAGGAATTCATTCCAATGACAGATATCTTTGTCGGTTCGGAATTCGTCTACAACGAGCTTTTCAAGAAACAAGAAGCTTATGCAGACAACATAAGGAGTATTTTTAATAGAGGACCGGAAATCGTTGTTTTTACGTTTGGGGAAAAGGGAGCGCGTGGTTATGACATAAATGGCTACTTTGAATTACCTGCTTATCGTGTGGAGGTAAGGGATACTCTGGGGGCGGGTGATGTCTTTCACGGAGCGTTTGCGGTTGGTTTGTTAAAAGGTCTTTCAGCGAAGGAAACGACACAGTTTGCCAGTGCCGTATCTGCAATCAAATGCACGAGAATTGGAGGCAGAGCCGGGATTCCTGATTATGAGACGACAATTTCCTTTATGCAGACAGGCAGGATTGATTCGGCGGAGTTGGACAAACGGGTTAAAAAATATGAAAGAAGGATAGAACATGTATAATGAAAAACTGGTATTGGGAGTTGCACCTACAAAAAGAAGCTTCTTAAGCATGGAAGAAGCGAAAAGGCAAAAAGAAGCGTTTATGGATATAATCCGGGACATCAAAAGTAACCGTGTGGAAATTGTAGACATTGATGATCTGTGTGACAACGGTATTGTCTATGATATCCAGGATGCAAAAAAAGTAATTGAAAAATTTAAAAAGGCAGAGATTGACGCACTTTTTATTCCGTTTTGTGATTTTGGGGAAGAAACTGTTGTTGCTGAAATAGCAAAAGCATTCATGCTGCCAACCCTGATTTGGGGAAATCGAGATGAAAGGACAAACACCGACATTTCCAGGGGGAGAGATACACAGTGCGGGATGTTCGCTGCGACCAAGGTTCTGGCGCGTTACGGTGTAAGGTACAGCTACATATATAATTGCGAAACTCACAGCCAGGAGTTTGCCGATGGATATGAAAACTTTATTCGGACAGCGATGGTACTAAAAAGCCTAAAAGGCCTTCGTATCGCAAAAATCGGAGAACGTCCTGAGTCTTTTATGAGTGTTATGACAAATGAAGCAGCACTCTTAAAACGTTTTGGCATTACGACCGTTCCGGTTTCCCCGGTTTCGATTGCAAAAAGAATGGCAAAGGTAATGGCCGAGAAGGGGGCGGAATACATCGATTATCACAAGAATTTATGCGGTCGTATGGATGTGTCGGGGATGCCGGAGGAGCAGATAAAAAAGGTAGCCGCATTAAAGGTGGCCATTGAAGAAATTATATTGGAGAAAGAGTGTTCAGTAGCCGCATTTGAGTGCTGGTCGGCATTTCCGGAGTTGGTTGGTTTATGTCCATGTACCATCTTAGGTGAATTAGCAGATGTGGGTCTGCCCATTTCCTGTGAAACCGATGTAAACGGTGCTATCTCTCTGGCTATTTTACGAGCCTGCAATCTGTTTGAGGAATCCGAATTTCTTGCAGATCTGACAATCCGTCATCCGGAAAATAACAATGCGGAATTATTATGGCATTGCGGGCCGTTTCCATACTCTTTGAAGGACAAAGATTCAAAGGCACGCATGGTAGACGGTCAGGAACGTTTTCTACTGAGGCAGGGCAACCTCACGGTCTGCCGGTTTGATGATCTGGATGGAAAATATTATTTATTTGCCGGAGAGGGGAAAACAACAACAGGGCCAGAGACAAATGGTACCTATGTCTGGATGGAAGTGGATGACTGGAAACGTTGGGAAGAAAAACTTATGTTTGGCCCATACATCCATCATCTGGGCTGTACGTACGGAAATTACCTGCCGGTATTGAGAGAGGTGGCACGTTATCTGGACCTTGTGTTTGACAATGCCCATGAACAGGGAATTTACAGTCTGTAGACCAGAAAGGAGAAACAGGATTATGAGAACAATGAAAGT
Organism: uncultured Eubacterium sp.; assembly: GCA_946412445.1. Lineage (GTDB taxonomy): Bacteria > Bacillota > Clostridia > Lachnospirales > Lachnospiraceae > Novisyntrophococcus. The sequence continues at coordinate 3,088 of CAMKHH010000014.1, read as the reverse complement.
CAACACCTTATCAGAGGAAGCATTTGCCAAGTATGGCTCCTTCATGAATCTGTTGGATAATGAGGCAATGAAGAAAAAGTCAATTTTCACCTCGGGCTTCTTTGCTGATTTAATTTCACTTGATTTTTCCGACGGTACATTACCGACTATTTCTGTATGTGATGTCCATAAAAAGGACAAAAATATTGTGGATTTTCTGGAGGCACATACTTCCACCTGTGAGGGACTTCTGCCGCTGGATGGAGACGTCGTTATTTTTGCGGGAATACCCAATCAGCCGTTTTCCGTGGAGGATTTGGAAGCCTTTTATGTGCCGGCGGGGACTTTTATCAAATTGAATCCGTTGATTGTACATGGGACCCAGTATCCGGTTTCGGAAGAAGAGGTTCATGTGGTCTGCATGCTGCCGGGGCGGACATTTCATAATGATATGGTCAGTTATCGGCTCACAGAAGAAGAGCAGGCAGTTATTGTAATAGAATGATAAGAGGGGAGATAGAAAATGAGATATAAACATTTTAGCAGAGCAGATGCAGATGTTTCCTGCGTGGGGGTCGGCACATGGGCACTGGGTGCAGACAACTACGGCAAATTCAATATAAGTGATGCAATCGAAGCGATGCAGGTAATGCTTGAAAACGGTGTAAATCTGATTGATACAGCACCATGCTATGGCAATGGTACATCCGAAAAAATTGTAGGAGAAGCCATCAAAGGCCTGAACCGTTCAAAAATATTACTGTCAAGCAAATGCGGATTAGTACCGGACATCAATACGCATGAATATTCCAGAAATGCCGGCTATAAAAATATCATGCGTGAGATTGAATCTTCTCTTATGAACTTGAGAACAGATTATCTTGACTTTTATTTTATTCACTGGCCGGATGTCCATACGCCAATTGCAGAAACGATGGCCGCTCTGATGCAATTAAAAGAACGCGGATTTATCCGATATATCGGTGTATCCAATTTTACAAAAGAGCAGATAGAAGAGGCGGAAAAATATGGACAGATAGATGTGCAGCAGCCACCATTCTCTATGGTTGACAGAACGTATGTTGATTTGATGACATGGGGAAAAGAAAGAGGCATCGATTCTATGACCTATGGTTCTATGGGAGCCGGAATTCTATCAGGAAAATATCGGACAACACCGGATTTTGCGCCGGATGATATTCGAATGACATTTTATGATACCTTCCGCGAGCCTAAGTTTTCCAAAATTATGGAACTTCTGCAGGTAATGGATGTAATTGCAGAGGCACATGGAAAGCCGGCCGCACAGGTTGCACTGAACTGGAGTGCTCAAAGAGAGTATGTAGGGACGGCACTTGTGGGTGTCAGAAGCCGGACACATGCCCTGGAGAATTTGGAAACCTATGAGTGGATGCTGACGGATGAGGAGATTTCAAGGATTGATGAAAAAATCGCTCATCTGGGACTGTAGAAGAGAGAGGAAAAACATGGCACTGGTAAAAGTAAAAGATATTCTGAAACACGCAACAGAGCATAAATATGGAGTTGCGGCAATCAACACGGTAAATGTGGAAACAATTAAATATGCGATTCTTGCTGCAGAGCAGGAAAAGGTACCGCTTATTGTGCAGTTTTATCCTGGATTTAGCGATTATATGGCATTGAAGTATATTTCATACACCGCATGTGATATGGCGCGTAAAGTGAGTGTTCCAATCGGTGTACACCTCGACCACTCGAATAGTTTCGATATCGCGGTCAGTGGAATCAGGGATGGCTTTCCGTCCGTGATGGTGGACGGTTCCTCCCTGCCATATGATGAGAACGTTGCTTTGACAAAGGCAGTTGCCAAAGTCGCCAGGGTATTTGATGTGGATGTGGAAGCGGAGCTTGGTCATGTGGGAAGCGGTGACAACCTGGATGACATTATCGATGCTTCACGCTATACCAATGTGGAACAGGCTGTTGGATTCGTAGAAAAAACAGGGTGTGATGCACTGGCCGTTGCCGTTGGAAATGCCCATGGTCCTTACGTAAAAACGCCGAATCTGGACTTTCAGAGGATCGAAGAGCTTCGGGCAGCAGTTTCTGTTCCGCTGGTATTACATGGCTGCTCTGACATCCCCAGGGAGCAGATTCAGGAGGCCGTTAATCTCGGGATGAGCAAGTTTAACATTGCTACCGAATATTTCCGAGCCATGTATAGGAGTTTTGAGGATACAATTGCCAATCATAATCTGAGGGATAATGGGGTTGGGCTGTTAGAAGCAACAAAGGAAGATATGATTGCTTTTGTTATAGATAAGATCAGACTGCTTAATCCAAATAAGTTCTCATTATAAATATATACTGGTTGACTGGAACAGGTTTATTGCATAGTAAGGCAAATGGAAGTTTTCTGAATAATAAATCTTTTTTTCTGAAATGGCTGAAATCCAGTTGCAATCTGTAATAATACAAAGTATAATAATAACTAGTATTATAAGGGGTGTACATCAGAAGAAAGGAAGTGCTAAGTATGTCTAATGTTGAATTTTATCGTTGTGAACAATGTGGTAATCTGACTGCATTAATAAAAAAAGGTGGCGGAGAAATGATATGCTGTGGTCAGCCTATGACTAAATTATCTGCTAATTCCACAGATGCCGCTCAGGAGAAACATGTACCCAAAGTAGCCAAAAACGAGGACGATACGTTGAAGGTTTCTGTGGGATCTACGCTTCATCCGATGACACCGGAGCACTATATTGAGTGGATTGCTCTTGTAACGGACGACAAGGTAGAGGTAAGATACCTTAAGCCGGGTGATCAGCCTGCTGCAAAATTTGATGATGTCAATTATGGATGCATTTATGCATACTGTAACATACATGGATTATGGATGACAGAATTGGACTATGTTATTCCTAACGAAGCAGCATGCTCTGCGGAATTCCCCGATGGATGTGTCTTCCTGTAAGAGAATTAAAAGAAGCCTGGAGGCATTGAATATTGATGTGATAAAAATCAAGAGAAGAAATTCCATGTTGATATGATGGAGTTTCTTCTCTTTCAGCATACCAAGGTATGCAAGGAAGGGAGACCTTCAAAGATTGTGTAAACCTTCAAA
>CAMKHH010000013.1 GCA_946412445.1 uncultured Eubacterium sp. | reverse complement strand
TCAGGAATTCTATTTACACAAAATTCTTTACAGACCCTTTCATAGGTCTAAAAAATCATACCTCCTGATTTACATGCGATCATCGCTCAGCGATTGTAACCGCCACAAGATCACCGACTTGTTTGCCGATTTTAGCTCGGATATCTTTGCGAATACCGATGATGTAGCAAACCGTACCATCGATATTCTTAACCCCCATATTCACGATGCTCCCATCGTAATGTTCGCCGTCAAAGGTGGCGTGAATCTTCACGCGCCCCTTACCGAACTCTTTACGAACATCATAGGGAAACGTTACATACGCACCACCCTTGCCAACTTCGGATGGCCTGATGACTGCATCGTATTCGTAGATTTTTGCATTCATCTCAATCGATCTCTTTCTTCTGCCTCAACCAACGCATTGATCAATGCAACCCTCAGTTCTTCTTTTGACAGTCTCTTTACATATTTTACGATCTGTTCATAGTGTTCTTGTTCCCGCTTTTCCTCTTCTCGCTCGTACTCTTCAATTTCAGCCATATACGCATCTGCCTCTTTCGGAAAGACTGTAAAAAACAGGGCGACCTTGTGCTTACATATAATTCTTTTTCCTTCGGCATGAGGGCAATCACATGTGGATTTTTTGGGATGTTCCGTATCAATCGTCACATGATATGGCTTTTTATCGCTGCCGGCAACCTCTCCCTCGAATTCATATGGACCTGTTTGCTTCCATGAGAGAATCTTTTTCTCCTCATAATATTCATAGCCTCTCCATGCAGAGGCATTACTGGCAATTGATAAAAGACTCATATCAGTTTCTCCCAAAGTTCATCTTTTCAATACTTTATACTCATCGCCCGTTGCCACTATGTATGTTAGATATTCTGCCGCACTCGAACGGATGGTGATTTCCATTCTTATTGTACAAACGTCCGTTTTTCTTTATTTTAGCCGAATTAATTACTCGTGTAAAGGATTTCGAGGAAATCTAATTCATGAGACTGCCTTGGGCTTTGAAAGACTTGTTCCCGTTCCTCTTCTTCTCTCTCATATAAAATCTCCTCCTCAGCTTTCTGTTTCATGCTAAGGAGGAGATTACTTATTTCCCTTGGTTTTTTATAGACTTGGGTCAGTTATCAAACCACGGATAAGCATCAGTATTAAACAAGCATCTCAATGAAGCGTTTTAGAATTGCTGCAACTTCTGACCTTGTTGCAATTTCCTTTGGTGCAAAATTGCCTCCGTTGCGCCCTGTAATAATTAAGGTTTCCTGACAATACAATGCTGCATCCTGTGCCCAAGAGGCGATTTCCGCTTTATCTGAGTAACTCAGCTCTGAGCCTGCGGGGATATCTTTAGAAGTCTTGAGTATTTGGGCAAATCTATAAAGCATTGCCGCCATTTCCTGACGTGTTACCTCACGATTCGGCTCAAACCGGCTGCTACCCACACCTTGGATAATACCTTTTTCGGAGCACCAGTCAATGTATGAGCCATACCAGCTGTCATAGTTGCAGTCTGTAAAGGCATGTGCTCCTGTGGTTTTGAGTTCTCCGTAGCTTCTCTCATAAAGGCGTCCGATTACGGTAGCCAACATGGCACGGGTCATGCCTGTATCAGGGGAGAAGATTTTATCTTCTGTGCCAACAAAAATTTCACGTTCTGTGACAAAATCAATGTATGACTTGCCCCAATGACCCGAAATATCTATAAAGCTCTTGGGATTCTCCTGGAACAAAACTGTTTTTTCTGCCGGTGCAATGTACTGCATTGTCCCGGAATGATCCGATGCGAAGCCGATAAATACTTTTTTGCCGCTGCCGTCATAGTAGTAGGGCAGCCCTGCGGCTTTTGCAAACACAACCGACAGGGTGTGCGCGGCTGTAATGCTGGAGAAGGTGTAGCTGCTCACCGCACCTACGCTCTTTCCGTCCACCAGCACATCCGCAATGACATAGCCTTTGTCCGGGGTAATGGTAAAAGTTTTGCTGCCGCCATTCGCCACGCTGACGTTACCGCTTGGGCTGATGCTGCCACCAGTACCTTTGGCTGACACCGTAATGCTGTAACTTGCGACTGAACCAGAGGTGCCGCCAGATGGACTGCCGGGCGTGCTGCCGATGCTGTACGCAATGGCATAGGTGGAGAAGTTCTGCGCCCAGATAATGATCTGGTTGTCCGTAGTATTCAGCATATAGCCTTCACCTACAGGAGCTGTTGCCGAATAGGCCAACTGTGCCATTGGCTGCGCAGATGCTCCGTGGTACCTATAGACCGTTACATTGCTTTTACCTGATAAATCGTAAGGAACGATGATTTTCAGAAGGCTCGGTACAGTCGAAAGAGTCGTAGGTGCATCACTATTTACCTGATGGAATACCGTCATATCAAGGTACATATCAATGGTTTTTCCTGCGGCTGCGGTCTGAAGGTCAGATGCGCCGGGTGCTGAAGTACCCTTATTTTCGACCTCCAGGGTTATTTTAACGATATCCCCATTGCTGACCGCTATGGCATCTGCCGAGGTGAATTGACTATTGAGCCCATCCACTACGACACTGGGTGTATCATTCCCCTTGACATCCAGTATGCTGCTCTTGTTTCCTGTTGGCAGTACTATGTAGTCGGTTCCGAAATCGTAGCTGCCGTTCTTCACTGTGACGCACACCGTAACCGTCTTACCATCCTTGCTTGCCACAAGGTTGTAGATGCCGTTTGGCACTCCCGTTAATTCAAAGTTTCCATTTGCATCCGTTGTGACTGTTTCGCCAAATTGCGTGTTGCCCTGCATCAGCTTGATAGTTGCACCTGAAACATTGGCAGGCCCAGAAGTATCATCCACCACTGTACCGGTGATAGTATAGGCGGATGTTATCCATCTGGCGTAAAGAGTGATATTTGAGGTCACCTTATCGTCGGTAAAGCTCCAAGGATCTAAACCGATAGCGTCTTTGTACCATCCGGCAAACATGTATCCGTCCCGGGTTGGGGTCCCTGCTGACGTCATGATGCTGCCATGAATTGCGTTCGTCCGTGTGGCAAAGTTCCCTCCGCCGGAATAGTTGTTGCTGAAGATGACTGTATTGGTCCATTTTGCATAATACGTCTTGTTTCCGGTGTCGCTCCCGCTGATTTGGGTGACCGGCGTTTCAGAGAAGTCTGCATCCGTATACCATCCTGCAAAGGTTGCATTGGTTTTTGTAATATCTGTTGGAAGCGTCATAGCAGTTCCATAGTCATAGGAAACGATATTTCCGCTGTTGATGGTGCCTCCGTTGGTATTGAGGGCTACTGAATATGAGTTTGAGCCGGTAATTGTGCAGACAGCATTTACTGCACCGCTAATAGTTATGGATAGTGCGGCTGCAGTCTGCCCGGAGGTTCCGTTGCCGGACCACAGATAGGTATAGGAATTCGCTCCCGCGCCTGCTGCGGTGACCTGAACCGTTGTTCCCGCAAGAATCGGACTGCCGTCGGCAATCGGCGTATCGCCAATTATTGCCGATACGGTACTACCGGAGGCCAAGCCGCTGTTGGTGACGGAAAAGCTCACGGTATAGTAATTGACCGCATCCGCCGTCACTGCGCCTCCACTGACGGTTACCGTCTTGCCGGTATTCTTGCCACCAATCCAGATGTCATAGGTTCCGTCCGGCAGGGAAGCCGTATAGGTGCCGATGGTTTCAGCGTTTATCGCGGTGGCCTTCGTCACACCGCCCTGTTTCAGTTCCACCGTGCCGGGTGCTTCAGCGGCATCACCGTCGATCAGGGTATTGACTGTCACCGGGTAGATTCCAACCACTTCTTCGAGTGTAACAAATACTGTCTCGCTGTCGGTAAGCGTCCCCTCATCTGTGACACTAACCGAAATTTCATCTGTCTCACCTGTGTATTCGGCACCCGATTTATACTTAAGGGTTACAAGCGCTGCGTTCAGCTTGCTAAGCGTACCCGTGAGGGTTACAGAGTCGGTTCCGTTCCCAATGGCAACAACGCCATCAGAAACAGTGCTAAAAGTCAACGTACCATGTAATGCCGCCAATGTCAGAGTCATATCGTTTTCACCGGCATCCACGTCCTTCAAGGTGATCTGGTTGACTGCAATATCCTGCGCCCATGTACCTGTGACACCATAGTTAAAGATATCGCCGGGTTCCAGCTTCAAGCCGTTATTCAGGGTTCCCGTATGGGTGCCTGTGATGCTCCTTACCGTGGTAGCTTCTGCACCATCGTCCAACGGATAATACAGCACAAGGTTACTCGCGCTGGCAGCCGGAGCGTTATACATGTCCCTCTTCATCTCGCTCGCCGTTCTTGCGGCACTCCAGACGGATATGCCATACATGGCACCGTCAAAATACGGATCGGCGACCCAGTTTGAACGTCCAAAGAAGTTTTTCGTTCTTTCTTGTGCCTCCTTCTGCACTACCGCATCTTCTTCAACTATAAGCTCCCCATTTTTGTATAGTCTAAGCTTCTTAGCATTCTCATCGTAGACTGCACTGATATAGTTCCACGTCCCGATGCTAATTCCGGGGTTGGCATGATTTAAACCGACAGCTCCATTATTACCATAAATGTGAAACTGCATCAACCCAGACCCAAGAAATATCACACACTGGTTGAAGCCATTGGGACCCTTTCCAAAATCAAAAAAGCGCGAGGGATGATGGTTCGCAAAATCATCGATACGAACCCAGGCTTCAACAGTAAAGGAATGATCCAAATGTAAATCGTCAAGTGACAAATAATCATCAGAACCGTCAAATTCCAACTGCATATGATTGCCCGCTTCCCTTAATATCACAGGAGCATCATTTACAGGCAGCACCGTCAAGGTACCGACAACCGTTCCGTCGCTGTAAGCAGTCGTCCCGCCATGGTTCGAGCCACTGACATCCGCCCGCTCTTCATTTTCTCCGGTGATTCCGGTGGTTCTGTCCCACACCCTGAATGAGATAGTAGCCGTTCCGTTGAAATCCTTTGTCGGGAAGAACTTAATGGGCGTGCTCGGGGTGAGTAGCAGTGCGGCATTCTCTGAAATATCCTCTGGTGCGAATCGCGGCATACGCCACCAGAATCCATCCGCTGCATAATATAACCACACTCCGTTTGTCGTATCAATAGCCGTCACCGCAATTCCCAAGGTATCTCCATCGGCATCACTTGCACCTGCCGCTACAAGAAGATCAGAAACCGTTATTCCTGTATCGGGAAGTGAATCCTCGTTAATGCTACCAAGACTGACAGAGGAATCACTAAACGTTGGTGCAGAATTAGAGTCAACCGCAACATAGTCATCGAGTGTAACGGTTTTCGTAACTATGGTGGATGGTGTATCCGCAGTCTCTCCTTCATATCCTCCGTATTCTATATAGGCTCCGGGCCATCCCCCTTCGGTGTTCTCATGAACCCACGGCAAATCGTTCCAGGCACCACCCTCTCCCCAGCCGTATACTCCAACGCACTCATTAAAACTATATTTTAAGTAATCTACGAGTTTCGACGGATTTGTCCCTGTTCCGGTGGGTTCACCGGAGCCAAAATTTACATACGCGCCCTCTCCCCTTACTATTTGTCCTGCCTCCGGCCCGCACATCCAGTGCCACACGGTATTATTCTCATAAACCTCATCAAGTACAAATGTGTTTTCATCATAAGTGTCGTCTACAGGCAGCACACCGGACATACCAAACCACCCGGCTTCTCCGCCAAAGGCCTTATAAATCAATTCATGCTCCTGGGGCGAGGTAATAGTCAGCAAATAACCCTTATAACCGTTTATGGTTTTGGTCTTAGCCAGATCATATGCTTCCTTCCACGTATGCCCATATGGGAAGACGAACTCATAATAGTGTCCCTGGAATGTAATGATCTTCCTCTCCAAAGGATCAGGAAGCGCAAAGTTCTCAGAACTGATGCTGATCTTCTGATCAACATTCTTTTCCTTGGTGAAGCTGATATCCCTAAGGAATGCCTGAACCTCTTCCAGTGAGAAGGGAGTGCTTCCAAAATTCAGTTCCAGATAGGTATAATCAACTTCGCTACTCATGGAGGTTACAAACTCCCCATCCTCCTTTTGTGCTGTGACGGCAGAGCTTCCCAGCGTCGTGCTGCCTATCCTGAAGCTTCCGGTATCTACGCTTACTGTAAAGGTGTATCCTCCATTTCCGGTGACTGTCGCACCGCCCAGCTTATAGATGAGATCGCTTCCTGCCTCTGCTACATCCGTGGGGCTTCCCAGGTTGTAGACGACAGGGGCTACTACATCTGCATACGCCGTAATGCCTGTTCCGCTGAAGAGACTCAGCACCATGACCAGTGTCAATACCAATGTAAGCGCCTTTTTAAATTTTTTTCTCATAAATTTCCTACCTTTCTCTTTGTTGGTTTTCTTTTTATTAAAGGACCGGATATACATTGCAAGAGGAAAGCTATTCTTGTCCGGTAACATTCATCATATCGTTTTATCGATAAGTTGCTTTTCATTATACAAAATACCTCTTGCAAATCTCTTACAAAAAACGACGCAGAACGGCAATTCTTGCCATTCTGCGTTATGTAATCCATTATTTTATGTGATTTCCTTAAAAATTTTTTATTGAAAACTCCCCTGATTGGCCTTGAGCGCCTTCTTCAGTTTGTTGCATCTAAAAATATACTCTTCCCGCAGGAGATCGGACCAGAGCCAGTCCTCCCCCTCCAGATACTCCCCACCGCAGCAGCCCAAGGCTTGTTCGGCAGCTTCCAAAGATCCGGTGCGCCGGAAAACGTCAAAATCCGATTCAAACCGTCTTAGATCCCAGTCGACGCCTTTTATCTTCAGGACGTACCGGTCGTCAGAATACACGATCTCCATCTGCGTACATCCCGCTTCTCTCAGGTTTTTTCGCAAAGCATGCAGGCATATCTGTAAATAGGCCAATGCCCGTTCCGGTCCATAACCCTCCCATAGCTCTTCACAGAGTTTGTATTTTGAAATCCATTTACCTTCATTCTGCAAAAGATAGGCGAAAAGTTCTTTTGCCCTGGAACGGCTCCACTTGACCGGCCGGCCTCCCACAAGGACCTCAAACGCCCCAAAGGATCGTATTTTACAGCCCGCCTCCCGGCTTTCGGGTCTCCCGGCAGCCTTTTTTATGAGCTTATCTATCGCTTTATTCAGCCTCTCAGGCCTGATCGGTTTGAGCATATAGTCGAGGGCGTTCACGTCGAAGGCCTGCGCGGCGTAATGATTATATGCGGTAAGAAAAATCACTTCAATATCTGGATTCAGACAAGCAAGCCGCTCCGCAAGCTCTATTCCGCTGAGCCCCGGCATTTCAATGTCCAAAAAGGCACAGTCCGCCATGATGGAAGACATCTCTTTCAATGCTTCCATAGGGTCTGTATATGTACCGGCGATTTCAATCTTCCCATTTTCCTCTAGTATGGATTTCAGTTTTTCCAATATAACTGGCTCGTCATCCACCAATACGGTGCGCAGCATACCATCACCTCTCATAATCGGGAATCTCCAGGATAACCGTTGTCCCTCGTCCCTCTGTGCTTCGGAGCTCCAGGCCATGCCCATAATGGAGAATCATCCTCCGCTGAATATTGCTCAGCCCCACTCCTGATTTTACATCTTTTTTATCTAAAAGCCCGGACAGTTTTTGAGCCGGGATCCCGACCCCGTCATCTTCAACGGTTATTACCGTACAAACCCCATTCTGTCTGATGCTCAGCCTTACCGTGCCGCCCTCCGGCTTTTTGGAGACCCCATGGCGTATGGCATTCTCGACCAAAGGCTGGATGATCAGCATAGGAACCGCGATAGAGATGCTTTCATCAATATCGTATTCTACCTTTAGTTTTCCTTTGAAGCGCTCTTTTTCAATAGAAACATATGCTTGCACCGTGGTTAGCTCGTTGGATAGCGGTACCACTCCGTTATAATTCTCGAAATCGAAGCTGCCCCGCAAATAGTCGGACAGGTCGTAAAGAAGTTCTTCAGCACGCTGCGGCTCCTTTGTGCTGAGCGCGGCAATCACGCTCAGGGAATTAAACAGGAAATGGGGCTTGATCTGTGCCTGCAGAAAGGAAAGCTCCGCCTCCATTCTCGTGCCGACCGACTCTTTCAATTGTACCAGGGTTTTGACCCGCGCTTTCAGCTCCGACGCTTCAAAAGGCTTGACCAAATAATCGTTGGCCCCGGCCGCAAAGCCTGCCTGCAAATCCTCCGGCCTTGCTTTCGCCGTCAGGAGAAGGACCGGAAGATCAAGCGGCTGGAAGCGGATCCGGATTTTCTCCAACACCTTGTAACCGGATATTTTCGGCATCATGACATCCAGAATGATCAAATTGTATCCGCCCTGCTGCTCCAGTTCCTTCAGCACCTCTTCGCCGCTGGTAACCGCTTTTACATAATACCCTTCGTGATCCAGGATACTAAACAGCGCCATCAGGCTTGCGGGATCGTCATCTGCCATAAGTACAGCATACCTGCCTTTTTCCTTTTCCCTGGTTGTTGTCAAAACAGGAACGATTGCAGCCTCCCCAACGGGCTGAACGATACTCTCAATATAAATATCCTTTTTATGATCTGTACTGAAAGGCAGTGTAAAAGTGAAGCGGCTGCCTTTTCCTTCCTCGGAGCTCACCCAAATCATCCCCCCATGTGCCTTAATCAGGTTTTTGGTTATGGACAGGCCAAGTCCCGTGCCTCCTGCTTCCCGTGTTTCTGTAGAATCCACCTGATAAAATGCCTGAAAGATATTCTTCAGCTCGTTCTCAGGTATTCCGCAACCTGTATCCTCTACCCAGATTTCTGCCTTATCCTGTCTAGCAACTGCACCTACCTCAATACGACCCTGCTGGGTAAATTTAAGAGCATTCCCCATCAAATTATAGAATATCTGATATAGACGCTCTATATCAGCATCTACCGGCATCATGTCATCTGGAATGCTATTGACGAACTCAATTTCTTTATCCCCCTTGAGACAACTGATTACATAAAGCGTCGCTCCGGCAATGGAATACAGATCTACTCCTCGTTTGTTCAATTTGATATCTCCGTTTTTCATGAGGGATACATCAAGGATATCGTTAATCCGGTTGTACAATCTTTGGGCGGCGGATACTACTACCTGAAGGTTCTTCCGCTGTGTATCATCCAGATTTTCATTTCCTTTCTCCATAACAGAGTTTGTAATATTAATAATGCCATTTAATGGAGTGCGCAGTTCATGGGATGTGTTGGTCAAAAATTCATCCTTCAGTCTGTCTAACTTCCTTAATTCCCTATATACCTGCTCATTCTGCAAGTTTATGTAAGCGATCAGGAGTGAAAAAGCCAGTGTGAGCCAGGTTAAGCTAATGCCATAGAATGCGCTTTGTAAAGCGCCTCCAATGACGGGAAGCAAAGCAACACAAAGGGATATCCAAACCTCATGCTTCAAGATATGCTTTCGGTTTATCAGCATTAACACAATATTATATATTAAATAAATATAGCATGTAAAAATCATCAGCAAAAAATATGGACCCCGATGGTAAATATTCTGGGCATCGATGTAAAAGAGAAATCCTGTAGAGGGACTGATTATGGAAAAGATGGCGTTTATGACAACAGGCAAAGCCACCAGAATAATCAGCACCTTATTTCTCTTCTTCTCATTTCTTTGTAAAATCGCATCAAGATAAAGAACCCAGAAGGCCTCCGGCACCGGATTAAAGATATAAAATATCAGAACAACCGCAGGCAGCAGCAGCCTGGCAACAGGGGAATCTACACCAGTGAAAATATTCAGCATCATTTCGGTTAACAACAAAAGACTATTTGATAAAATCATTCTCCAAAAAATCTTTCGCGAGGTTGTCCTATGCACATCATGGAAGATCATGTGAAAAGATATGATCAGCATAATTGCCAGACCGGCGCCTGTAATCTGTATGTAGTAAATCAGAGGCATGCAACTCTGTTTCCTTTCTGTAAATATATTCTATGAAATCCGGATTCATGTACCTGTTTGCCGTGATGGACTGGCATTTGCGATACCTTGTGGCATAAAAGCTTTCCAAAGCTTTAAAGATTTACTGTATAATAGAATGACTGTGAATATAGAATTCTTCCTGACTTGGCTGATGTTTTTTCTCGAGTCTTTTCAAACCCTCGTCAAAGCGCTCAGCTTCTTGTTCGTCTATCTCAAATACAGGGCTTTGACGGTAAACCCATTTTCGCCCGTCCAAGACATCCGGTTTGAGTTCTTTTACCATCATTGCCGCCGGATATGTCCCATTCTCAAGACAGATATTGTACTTTTTACAGCTTTTAAAACCGCGGCTTACATAATTATTCGGGTTTCCGAATATTACAATTACATCATAACCAAGTGCGGCCGCCTTTTCAAAGGAATACTCCATTAGTTTTTTTCCGTACCCATTTCTCTGATATCCTGGCAAAATGCAAACCGGACCGAAAGTAAGGATGTCTTTTTCTTCCCCGGACGCATCAATTAATCTTGTTTTCGTGTACATGATATTCCCGATAATCTGATTATCAACTTCAATCACAAGATCCAACTCCGGCAAAAAGTCTTTGTGGGATCGCATAACATGAACTAAATAATGTTCATTGCATCCCGGAATATATAAATTCCAAAAAGCTTCCCTTGTGATTTCTTCTACTCTCTCATAATCTCTTTCTTCTTCATTCCTAATCTTAATTATTTTACTCATTTATAAGCCTCCGATAATTCACTTG